>NZ_JBWKZH010000117.1:0-8402 GCF_059424305.1 Hydrogenophaga sp. GW456-12-10-14-TSB4
GCCAAGTACGGCATCGAGAAGGACGTGGGCTACATCTCCACCGGCGGTGGGGCCTTCCTCGAGGTGCTCGAGGGCAAGACCTTGCCGGCGTTTGAAGTGCTTGAACGCCGCGCGACCTGATTCTTTTTTCATTTCAACCAGGAGCTTTCCCATGGCGCTCGTTTCCCTTCGCCAGGTGCTGGACCACGCGGCCGAACACGGCTACGGCGTGCCCGCCTTCAATGTCAACAACCTCGAACAGATCCTGGCCATCATGGAGGCCGCGCAGGAGACCGACAGCCCGGTGATCCTGCAGGCCTCGGCCGGCGCGCGCAAGTACGCGGGCGAGGCCTACCTGCGCCACATGGT
Organism: Hydrogenophaga sp. GW456-12-10-14-TSB4; assembly: GCF_059424305.1. Classification (NCBI taxonomy): domain Bacteria; kingdom Pseudomonadati; phylum Pseudomonadota; class Betaproteobacteria; order Burkholderiales; family Comamonadaceae; genus Hydrogenophaga; species Hydrogenophaga sp. GW456-12-10-14-TSB4. Next base: position 349 of record NZ_JBWKZH010000117.1, read on the forward strand.
GCTGGCGGCGGTGGAAGCTCACCCGGACCTGCCCGTGGTGCTGCACCAGGACCACGGCGCCACGCCGGCCGTGTGCATGCAGTCCATCCGCTCGGGCTTCACCAGCGTGATGATGGACGGCTCGCTGCGCGAGGACGGCAAGACGCCCGCCACCTACGACTACAACCTCGCGGTGACGCGCCGCGTCTGCGAGCTCGCGCACGCCGTCGGTGTGTCGGTGGAAGGTGAACTCGGCTGCCTGGGCTCGCTGGAGACCGGCGAGGCCGGCGAAGAAGACGGCGTGGGCGCGGCCGGCAAGCTCACGCACGACATGATGCTCACCGACCCCGAGCAGGCCGAGGACTTCGTGCGCCGCACGGGCGTGGACGCCTTGGCGATTGCCATCGGCACCAGCCACGGTGCCTACAAGTTCACGCGCCAGCCCACCGGCGACATCCTCGCCATCGACCGCATCGCCGCCATCCACGCCCGCGTGCCCAACACCCACCTGGTGATGCACGGCAGCTCCAGCGTGCCGCAGGAGTGGCTGGCCATCATCCGCGAGCACGGCGGCGACATCAAGGAAACCTACGGCGTGCCGGTGGAAGAGATCCGGCGCGGCATCCAGAACGGCGTGCGCAAGGTCAACATCGACACCGACATCCGCCTCGCGATGACCGGCGCCATGCGCCAGACCTTTGCGAAGGAACGCAGCGAGTTCGACCCGCGCAAGGCGCTGCTGGCGGCGAAGAAGGCCGCGCGCGGCGTGTGCCGCGAGCGCTTCGAGGCCTTCGGCAGCGCAGGGCAGGCGGGGAAGATGAAGCCGGTGCCGCTGGACGCGATGGCCGACAGCTACGCCTGAGGAAGTTCGAGGATGAACTCCGCGCCGCCCTCGGCGGCATTGCGCGCGCTCAGCCGCCCGCCGTGCTGCTCCACGATGCCGTAGCTGATCGACAGGCCCAGGCCGGTGCCCTTGCCCACCGGCTTGGTGGTGAAGAAGGGGTCGAAGATGCGCAGCAGGTGCTCGGGCGGGATGCCCGGGCCGTTGTCGCGCAGCGTCACGCGCACGGTGCCGTCCGCGCGCTCCAGCGACACCACGATGCGCGGCGCCTCGCGCTGGCCCACGGCGTCGAAGCCGTTCTGCAGCAGGTTCATCATCACCTGCTGCAGCTGGCCCGCGCTGCCCATCACCGTGCAGGTCTCGCCGGCCTGCCACTGCACCTCCACCGGCGCCGAGCGGCCCTTCTGCACCCAGTGGATCGCGCGCTCGATCACCTCCACCAGGTTCACCGGCTTGCGCTCTTCCGAGTCCATGGCCGAGAAGCGCTTGAGCCCGTGCACGATGTCGGCCGTGCGCTGCGCGCCCTCCAGCGTGCCCTCGATCAGCGACGGCAGGTCGGCCAGCAGGTGCTCGATGCGCAGCTTGCGCCGCATCTCGTCCAGCACCGCCTCGGGCTCGTGCGCGTGCATCGCGGCCAGGTAGCTGCGCAACCGCTCGCTGTACTTGCTGAGCGCGTGCACGTTGCCCAGCACGAAGCTGATCGGGTTGTTGAGCTCGTGCGCCACGCCCGCCACCAGCTGGCCCAGCGAGGCCATCTTCTCCGAGTGCAGCAGCTGCTGCTGCGTGCGCTTGAGGGCTTCGTGCGCGGCGCGCATCTCGTGGTACGCGCGCTTGAGTTCGGCCGTGGGCCGGCCCACCCACACCGTGCCCACGCGCCGGCCCTTGTCACCGATGCGCGGCGTGCAGTTCGCGTCCACCGACACGGCCTGGCCCTGGCGGTCCAGCAGGTTGAGCTCGATCGCCTCGCCCGCGCGCGGCGCGTCGGCCTTCTCCATGGCCGCGCGCGCCAGCTCCCGGCTCGCTTCGTCGGCCAGCAAGGCGTACAGCGGCGTGCCGCTGAGCTGTTCTTCCGGGCGGCCGGTCAGTTCGCACAGCGCCGCATTGGCCTGTTCGATCACCCCGTTCGCGTCGCAGACCACCAGCACGTCCGACATCGAGGTCAGCACGCTGAAGATGAACTGCTGCGACTGCTCCAGCTCGGTGTTCTTCTTCTCCAGCTCCACCTCGTCGTCGATCAGGCGGGTGTAGACCTCGTCCATCTTCTGGATCACGTCCATCCAGGTGGACTCGTCCACGCCCTCCATCGGTACGGTGGGCAGCGGGCTCTTGGGGCGCGACTTGCTCATGGTGTCAATGAACGGTGCAGACCATGCAGGGGTCGAAGGAGCGCACGATGTGCTGCACGGCCACCGGCGTCTTCTCGCCCTCGCGCACCGGCGCGTTCACCAGGGCCTGCTCCAGCGCACCGGGCGTGCCGGCCGCGTCGCGCGGCGAGAAATTCCAGCTCGTGGGCGCGACGATCTGGTAGTTGGCGATGCGCCCGCGCCGCACCACCACCCAGTGGCCCAGGCTGCCGCGCGCCGCTTCCGACAGGCCCATGCCGCTGCCCTCGTCGGGCAGGTCCGAGGGCACGCAGAACGGCTCGGTGGGCCGCAGCGCGCCCAGCCAGTCTTCCATCAGCGGCACCACGCGCGCGAGTTCGAGCGCGCGCGCCAGCACCCGGGTGTAGACGTTGCCGCCGTGCCGCGCCACCGCGTCGCGCACCAGCGGGTGGCCGGCCGCGAGCTGGCGCGCGATCGCGCCGGTCTCCACCACCTCGCCCGCCAGGCGCGGTGCCTTGTTCCAGGTGTAGCCGCGCGCCTTGTCGGGGTCGGGTTTCGTCTGCCCCACCAGCGGGTGCAGTGGGCCGGCGTCGTCGGCCAGCCAGGCGTGCGTGGCGTCTTCGGTGATGGCCGCCGCATCCACCGCGTCGAGCCGCCCGGTGTCGGCCCGCCACACGCCGCCGGGCAGGGCGAAGCCGCCCCCGGGCTGGGCGTAGGCGCCGTAGCTCAGGTAACGCCCCGGGCCGGGGCCCAGGGTCTGCAGTTGCAGGTCGCGCACCAGCGTGAGGAAAAAGCGCAGGTCGCCGCCCAGCGGGTCCTGCGCGTGCCAGTCCCACAGCGCGTCTTCGCTGGCGATGGCGGTCACGGCCTCCAGCGGCGCGGCGAACAGCTGGCGCTCCAGGAAGGCGCGGAACTCGCGCACGCGCGACAGCAGGCGCACCCGCTCGGCCGCGTCGATCGGCCGCGTGGAGCCGCCTGGCTCGATGGACTGCGTGTGCGGCCACTTGCCGCCCAGCGTGCCCAGCAGCGTGAGCCAGCGCTGCCGCGCGGCGGTGGCCGCGCGCACCTGCTCGCCGTGGTTGGGCGCGAAGCGGCGCACCGCCTCGGTGTGCCAGGCATGGGCCGCGTACACCGGGCGCGTGAAGTCCGGCATGAAGAACAGGTAGAAGTGCGTGAGGTGGTCGGCCAGGTTCTCGGTCGCCAGGATCACGTTGCTCGCGTGCTGGCCGTTGGCCGGCATGGCGATGCCACCCAGCGCGGCCAGCGCGCGCGCCGAGGCGACGGACTGCGACACCGAGCAGATGCCGCAGATGCGCGGCACATACACCAGCGCGTCGTGCGGCGCCTTGCCTTGCAGGATCTGCTCGAAGCCGCGGTACATGGTGGCGTTGACCTGGGCCGAGGCCACGCGGTCGCCCTGCACGTCGAGCTGGACTTCGAGATCACCCTCGACGCGGTTGAAAGGGCCAACGAGCAGGCGCGTCATTTCAACCTTGTCTTGCGCACCGCAGGCGTCACCACCAGGTGGTCCGCCACGGCGTTGTGCTTCACGCGCTTGGGCGTGGCGCTCTTGGAGAGCGAGGCCAGTGCGACGAACCAGGCCTTGGGCATGTCGGTGGGCAGGCCGATGGGGATGCCGGCGAGCTTGGGCGTTTCGTGGAAGGGGTGGCCCGGCTCCTGGAAGCCGGGCTCGGTGCAGGCGATGCAGGCATAACCCCCACGCGTGCACGAGCCTTCGCCGTTCCAGAGCCGCGTGTTGCAGTCGGCGTGCACCTGTGTGCCCTTGCAGCCCATGTGCTCCATCATGCAGCCCAGGTCCGACGGTTTTTCCGCGCTGGCCTTGAACTCGTAGTACTCGTTGCGCGTGCAGCCGTGGTGCACCAGCTGGTCGGCGTAGAAGCGCGGGCGGTTCAGCGGATCGAGCTCGCCGGCGCCGAAGCTGTCGGCGGCCAGCGCCATCAGCGTGTCGATCACCCAGCTCGGGTGGGTGGGGCAGCCCGCGATGTTGATCACCGGCAGGCCGCTGGCCGAGCGGAAGGCCGCGCCCAGCAGGCCGCCGGCCTCGTCGTCCTCGTACTGCAGGCCGCAGGCGTCGGTGGGGTTGTCGCCGCCCGCCGTGATGCCGCCCCAGGCCGCACAACTGCCCACGGCCAGTACGTGCTTCGCGCGCGCGCTCAGGCGCTTGACCCATTCGATCATCGGCAGCTGCGTGCCGGCCAGCATGTGAAAGCGGCCGGTGCCGTTGGGCCCGCGCAGCAGCGAGCCTTCCACGCACAGCGCATCGAGCCGCGTGCGGCCGTCGAGCACCGCGTCCAGCAGGTCCAGCAGCTCGTCGCCGCTTTCCATCGAAAGCGAGGGGTGCCACAGCAGGTTCACGCCGGCGTCGCGCAGGTGGCCCTGGAAGTCGGTCGTGTCCGCGCACAGCAGCGACATGCTGCAGCCGCCGCACCCACCGCTCTGGAGCCAAAGGACGTTCAGTGCCATGTCACTTCTCCAATCCCAGGCGCTGCATCTTGCCGCGCAAGCCCACGCGCGAGAGCCCCAGCTCCTGCGCCACACGGGTCTTGTTCCAGCGGTGCCGCTGCAGCGTCTCGCGCAGCACCATGGCTTCGATCACGTCCAGCCGCTCGGCCAGGGTGCCGCTGGTGGGCAGGGCGGCCTGCAGGTCGTCACCGCCATTGCCATGGCCCTGCAGCACGCGCGCCGAAAACGCGGCGGCTTCGAGCGCGCTGCCGTCCTGCAGCGCGAGCGCGCGCGCGATCTCGTTGCGCAGCTCGCGGATGTTGCCGGGCCAGGGGTAGGCCAGCAGGCAGGCCAGCGTGGCGTCGGGCAGGGTGGCACCGGGGTGGCCGAGCTCGTGCGCCACGTCCTGCAGCAGCTGGCGGGCGATGGGCGCGATGTCGGCCGCGCGCTCGCGCAGCGGCGGCACGGTGATGCTCACGCCCGCGAGGCGGTAGTACAGGTCTTCGCGGAACAGGCCTTCGCGCACGCGCTGCTCCAGGTCGCGGTGGGTGGCGGCGATCACGCGCACGTCCACCGGCACCGGGCGCGCGCCGCCCACGGGCCGCACCTCGCCTTCCTGCAGCACGCGCAGCAGCCGCACCTGGAAGGCCGGCGAGGTTTCGCCGATCTCGTCGAGGAACACCGTGCCACCGTGCGCGCGCTGGAACAGGCCGGGGTGGTCTTCGTACGCGCCGGTGAAGGCGCCGCGCTTGTGGCCGAACAGCTCGGACTCCAGCAGCGTGTCGGGAATGGCCGCGCAGTTCTCCACCACGAAGGGGCCGGTCAGGCGCGGCGAGGCGTAGTGGATCGCGCGAGCCAGCAGCTCCTTGCCGGTGCCCGATTCGCCGAGCACCAGCACCGAGAGGTCGTAGCGCGCCACGCGCTGCGCCATGGCGCACACGCCGTCCAGCGGGCTGCCGGGGGCGCGCACCAGGCGGTCGAAACCGAAGCTGGCGCGCGCGCGGTCGATCTGCGTGGCGGTGCGCTGGCGCAGCACGCCGGTGCTGGTGCGCAGCTCCAGGTCGAGCCGGCTGGTCTGGCGCTGCAGGGCCTGCGCTTCGACCGCGTTGCGCACCGAGTCCAGCAGGTGGTCGGGCGCCCAGGGCTTGAGGATGTACTGGTAGATGCCGGCCTCGTTGATGCCGGCGATGATGTCTTCGCTGTCGGTGTAGCCCGAGATCACCATGCGCACCGCGTCGGGCCAGCGCTCGCGCACTTCCTTGAGGAAGCTCACGCCGGTCATGCCGGGCATGCGCTGGTCGCACAGGATCACGCTCACCGGCTGGCGTTCGAGCAGGCCGCGCGCCTCGTCGGCGCTGCTGGCGGTGAACACGGTGAAGTCCTCGTCCAGCGTGCGGCGCATCGCGTCCTGCGAGCGCACCTCGTCGTCCACCACCAGCACGGTGGGCAGGGCGTCGGCAGGGAAGCGCGCGTTCATCGGTGCAAGGCCAGATGGCGCGGCGTCCACGCGTGCGGCAGCTTGTGCACGAAATGGTGGCGCGCCACGTGGTAGCTGGGATCGAAGCCGTAGAAATTGCGGTGCATGCGCGCGAGTTCCTGTTCGCGGTGGTGGGCCAGCGGGCGACGCGCTTCGTCGCGCTCGCGGGTGGCCTGCTTGGCCGCCAGCCTCTGCGGCAGATTGTAGGAGGCCGCGAGCGCCAGCGCGCGCTGCAGGCAACGGTCCTCGAAGCCCTCGCGCCCCGTTTCGTCGCAGTGGTCGATCAGCGTCATGCGCCAGGCATCGACGGCCCGCAGCGGCGTGCGCTGGCGCATGAGCGCCTGCGCGCCTGCCTCGCCCAGGCGGCGCGGCAGCAGGTAGGTCCAGTACTCCGAGCCGTACAGGTTGCCCATGTTCTTGTAGTGCGGGTTGAGCACCACGCCCTCGTGCGCCCAGACCTCGTCGGCCGCGAGCGCGAGGAAGGCGCCGCCCGCGCCCGCGTTGCCGTGCAGCAGGCTCACCGTGAGGCGGTCGGTGGTCTCGATCACCGCCAGGGCCAGGTCGTTCATGGCCTGGATGTTGCGCCACGAGGCGTCGGCCGCGCTGTCGCCGCTGCGGTGGGCGGCGGCCTCGATGGCATTGAGGTCGATGCCGTTGCTGAAGAAGTCCTCGCCGCCCATGAGCAGCAGCACGCTCACCGGCCGCTCGCGCACCGCCTGCCAGGCCGCGCGCAGGCGCTCGCAGCGCCCGGTGGACATGGCGCCGTTGTGGAAGTCGAAATGCAGGCAGCCCACGCGCGCGCCCTCGGGGCCGTGCTCGGTGTAGCGCAGCTCGCCCCATTCGTCCTCGGGCCGTTGCAGCGGCGCGGGCAGCTCGGGCAAGGCGGCGGCCTCGGCGGCGAAGGCCTGCGCCGCCGCCTGCTTGAAACCGGCGGCTTCGCCCACGCGGCGCACATGGCCGATCCACACGCCGCCGTCGCGCGTGCGGCGCAGCAGCGCGCCGTCGCGCACGGCCAGCAGATCGCCCGGGGCGGCCTGCGGGAAACCCGCCATCGCCGCACCGGACGCCGCGTGCCCATCCATCAGGTGGCAGGCCTGGCCCCAGAGCGCGTCGAGCACGCCGGGCTGGCCGTCGGCGCAGCGCAGGCGGGCCAGCACCTCGGCGGTGCTGTGGTCTGCCCACCGAATCGCGCGGTCGGCCTGGCGCATCGCCGGCCGCCACTGTGCGGGCGGCGGTGGCTCGCCAGTGCGTTCACCGTTCTGGAAACGCTGCACGGCGGCCAGCGTGGCGGCGAGCGCGGCCTGCGTGACCTCGCGCCGGTACAGGCTGCCCTTGGCCGCCTGGCGCAAGGGAAAGGCCGCGTGCGCCCACACCGGCCCGGCGTCGAACTCGGCGTTGGCCTGCAGCACGGTCACGCCCCACGCGCGCTCGCCGCGCAGCACCGCCCAGTCCAGCGCGTTCGGGCCCTGGTCGCCGGGCGGGCCGGGGTGCACCACCAGGCAAGGCAGTGCCTGCCACACGCTGGCCGGGATGCGGCGCTTCAGGAACGGTGCGATCAGCAGCTCGGGCTGGAACAGGGCCACCGCCTCTTCGGTCACGCGGTCGTTGATGTCCAGCTCCACGCTCACCCGGTGGCCGCGCGCGCGCAACTCGGCGAACAGCCGCTGCGTGAGGCTGTTGAAGCTGTGGCACAGCAACAGGATGCGCAGGCCAACAGGGGCCACGGTGTTCATGGCGGTGGCCGCAGCCCCTGCAGTTCGCGCGCGGCCTGCTTGCGGCCCATGTAGACCGCGAGCCGGGCCTGGATGTCGTCCAGCGCGGCGTGGTACGCGGCCACGCTGCGCGCCTCGCGCAGGGGTTTCACCACGCCGGCCGTGTCGGGGCCGAAGTGCGCGGCCAGGCGCACCTGGGCTTCGCGGCTCAGCGCCAGCAGCTGTTCGAGCGGGGCGGCCGGCTCCGGTGGGGGCGGTGG
>NZ_JBWKZH010000118.1:0-8373 GCF_059424305.1 Hydrogenophaga sp. GW456-12-10-14-TSB4
GACTTCGGGGAGGGTGGGCGCCAGCGATGCAGATTCGAGGGTCATGGCAGGTCCACCTTGCGGCGCAGCGCCGGTGTGAGGTCCACGGCGTGCGGGCCGCCGGCCACCGCGGTGCGCAGGACCACCAGGCAGCCGCATTCCCGTGGCAGCTCGTCGAGCGCGGCTGGCAGGCGCTGCGAGAAACTGCGGGCCATCGTCATGGCACGCTCGCGCTCCTGATCGGAGCCCGAACTGGAAGCCGCCGTGAGCAACTGCGTGAACTGGGCTTCCTTGGCGCGATAGACCTCTGACAGGTCCACCACGCCCACGACCAGGGCAGGCCGCAGCACCCAGCGGTCGTAGGCCGCAATGCCGGCCGCGACCAGCAGTGCCGTGATCACCGCATGGCGCAGCAGGGCCTTCACAGCGCATGCCCCCGCTGCCGCAGCAGTTCGGTGATCGCCTCGTCGATCGACAGACCCTGGGCGCGCAGCGCGTCGATGGGCGCGTTGTCCTCGAGCTTGTTCGAGAACAGCAGGTGGGTCGCGGGATCCAGGATGTTGCGGGCGACCCCTTCACCGACGGGAGAGGAGATGTAGAGCTCCGAGAACGCGCCGGCCTCGGTGCGCAGTGAGTTGAGCAGCCGCTTCTTGGGCTCGTCCATCGTGAGCCGGCCCTTTCGGTCCAGCATCTCGATGGACTCGGGCTTCTGGCGCAGCAGGAACACCCAGTCCGAGCAGTTGAAGGCGGCCTCCATCTGGGCGCTGCCGTAGTAGTCGTCGGCGCTTTGCGTCGCCGTGCCGAGCGCCCCACCGTACTTGCGCGCTCGGCGTGCGGCTTCCTCGACCACAGCGGCCTTGACGGGATCGTCGGCGCCGATGTCGCCAAGCTGCTGCTTCAGCTCGTCGATGAAGAGCACCTTGCGCCGGTTGCGCGTGAGGTACATCTCGCCGGTGATCTGGTGCAGCAGCAGGATGTTGACCACCGCGTGCAGGTCGGGGCGGCGCTTGAGTTCCTCGTTTTCGATGACGATGAAGTCGTTGCTGAAGTCGACGTTGGACCGGCCCTCGAAGAAGCGCTCGTACTGCCCACCCTTGGCATAGGGATTGAGCATGATCGCCAGGTCCCGGATGCGCTGGTCGCCGGTGACGCCCAGTTCTTCGATGGTCCCGGTTTTGAAGGCGTCGCGCAGGCCGGTGATGGTGAGGTCCTGGCCGTGCGAGCGCCAGAGCTTGAGCACCATCGCCGAGATTGCCTTGTACTGGACTTCTTCCAGCGTGTGCTGCATCGAGCACATTTTGGCGATGCCCGGCACAAGCATGTCGATGTCTTCGTTGATGTCCCGAACGATCGTGAACGGGTTCAGGCAGATGTTCACGTCCGGCCGGAACTCGATGTAGGTGCCATGGGCCTTGCGGCACAGCTTCTCGAATGAGCGGCCCAGGTCCAGCATCCAGACCTTGGCGCCGATCGCGCGGTAGGACCACGCCATCTCGTTCATCAGAACGGACTTGCCCGACCCGGGTGCACCGATGATGGCGAAGTTGTAGTTGCCCAGGTCGTTGTCGAACAGATCCAGCGTCATGACCTGGCCGCGCCGGCCACCGAAGACTAGGGCCGGGGTGCGCGTACCGCGCCACTCGGCGATCAGCGGTGCCATGTGGATGGCGTTCGACATCGTCTTGCGCGTGACCCGACGCATCTTCCCGAGATCCTTGTGCATCTTCGGCGTCAGCGTCATCGGCAGACTGGCCAGCAGCGCCTGGCGGTGCATGTAGGCATCGGCGTTGAGCTGGAAGCCGCGGGCGCGCCAGATCGCGTTGGCGGCCTCGTGCGCCGAAGCGGCCTTGTCCGGGGGCGTGAAGATCGCGAGCTGGTGGTACAGGCTCACCAGGCTGCCGCCGGTGTCGATCGCATTGGCCGCGGCGGACCAGTCATCCAGCTTCTTGCGCACGTCGGGCATGACGTCCGCCATCTTGCTCTTGGCGTTCTGCGTGGCGCGCACGTGGTTCGCCGTGACGATGGACTTGGTGGCGTTGGGGTCGAGGATGTGAACCCCCAGCGTGATCAGGAAGGGTGCGCTGTACTGCAGCGCTGGCTGCATCAGGTCGCCGATCAGCGAGCCCATCTGCCACAAGGCGAAGCGCTCGGGAAAGCTCTTGATCGAATAGAAGCGTGCTTCCAGCACCTCGGTGCCGGTCTCCTTCCAGAGCGTGATGCCCGATGGGTGCGGATCCTGGATGGTGTCGAAGTCCACGATCTGGTCGCGGATCTCGCGACCGTCGTCGTAGTGCAGCCAGCGATCGTCGTCGAAGTTCAGATCCTCGGCATCGGAGTGCGCGATGCGGTCGGGATTGGTGAACAGCGCACACCAGTTGATCAGGTCGGCCGCATCGCAGACGCGGTTGGGCAGCATGGCCGAGCGCAGCGTGGCGGCCATCGAGTCGCGCAGGGTCAGCAGCGCCTCGCGCCGGTTCAGGTCCCCCGCGTCGCCGGGAAAGGCTACGCTCAGCATCAGGCGGAAGTCGCGCAAGGTGTAGTGGAACCCGGACGTGATCGAGTGCTGGGTGCCGTGCAGCAGGTGTTGCACGCGCTGGCGCGCCAGCTTGCGAAACAGGTTCTCGTTCGGCACGGGTCGGCCCCAGGCGCGGGCCTTCTCCACCTGGTCTTCGTCCTCGACCCTCAGGTTCGTGTACTGGCGCAACTGGTGGCGGATGTGCGGCGAGGCGAAGAGGTGGAACTGCAGGCCCGTGTCCGCGGGGCAGTTGGCGTAGAGCGAGACCAGCACCTCGGACATGCGCTCATCCGCCCCCGATTGCGGCATGACCTCGAGCATGAAGCCCATGCCGTCGCGGTTCACGAAGATGCGTTCGTCGGCCAGGTAGGCGGAGTAAGGCAACCAGCCGGCGAACTGTTCGGCCGGGGTGTGCGAAGGCAACCCGAACGGGAAGAGTGGAAGACCTTGCGACGCGCCCAGGCCTGCTTCAGTGGAGGGATGGTGCATGGCGACCTCACTGCGAACGAGAGCCCGGGCCCGCCGGCGGGCGGGTGAGCGAAGGGAAGGGATTGAACGATGAAGGTCGCTGCACCGTTGCGTCGGCGGGCTTCGCGACATCGGGGTCGCCCGAGGACGGTTCCACTGCGCCCCCGGCTGCAGCACCGGCGGTCGCTGCCGGGGGTGGCCGCAGCGGAACGTACTGCTCGCGAATGCGTTGGCGGACATGCTCGATCTGCCAGCGCCCGGCATCCACCTGGACGTAGACATAGCCTTGATCCCAAAGGTCGCCGTCCGCGTCTTCCCAGGATTTGGTCCACAGCCGAAGCACCCTTGCCTGGGAGCGCAGAGCGGCACCGGTCCGCCTGTCCTGGCCGGGCTGCGCGACGGTGGCCAAATCAGCCGCGATGGGTTGGCGGGATGGCGCGGACACGGCGGCTGACTTCGCCACGTTGGCCGTCGCCTGGGCGTCGTCAGAAGAGCTTGAACTCGCTGAAGTGGACCGCCCGCGCTGGCTGGGCAGGTTGTGGTGCACGGCGTTGGCGTAGGTGCCCGACACCGAGTCGCAGGCCACGCCCTCGGGTGCCGCGCAGGCGTACCTGGACTCGCCGCTCAGCCCAGACATGTTGACGCAGCCGGCCAGGGGTAACAGCCATGCGATGGCCGTTGCGCGCAGCGAGCCGGTGCTCACGGATGTACCTTCGCACTGCGTGCGGCGGTGCGAGCCTCTTGGGAGCGGCCCGGCGAGGCTCATGGCTTCCTCCCCGCGGCCGACGGCTTGGAGGCCGCGATTTTGGCGGCCTCGGTGAGCTTGGCTTCCAGCACCGAGCGCCCGACGTAGCCGTCGGTGCGTGTGCCGTCGGCCCAGAACAGGGTGGGCGTGCCCTGCACCCCGAGGCGGCGTGCGAGGTCGAGGTTGCGCATGACCGGGTGCTCGCAACTCGGATTCGGCTGCAACGGGCTTGCGTCGGCCTGTAGCATCCATTGCCGCCAGGCGCGCTCGCGGTCGGCGGCGCACCAGATGGCGATGGGCCGTGCTTCGCCTTGGAAGGGGACGAGGAAGGTGTAAACGGTGACGTTGTCGATGCCGGCGAGTTCGGGTTCGAGCTGCTTGCAGTAGATGCAGTTCGGGTCGCTGAAGACCGCGAGCTTGCGCTGGCCGTTGCCGCGCACCGTCTTGATCGCATCGGCCAGCGGCAATTGGTCGATCGATACGGGCGCCGGGGATACGGACTCCGACTGGAGTTGCCCGCCCTGGTCGGCGTTGCGTTGCGCGATCTTGGGGCCGGTGATGTCGCGCATGCTCTGCGTGTCGAACAGGCGCCCGAAGATGAAGAAGCGCGGGTTCGTGGCCGCGACGTAGGCCACGTTGCCGCTCATCCAGACCTCGTAGAGGCCTTCGACGTCGGTGCGCGAGACCTCGGTGAACTGCGTGCCGGGGTGGGCCGTGCGCAGCGCGGCGAGCAGCCGGGTTTCGTCGGGTGTCGCCGCGCGACCCATCGATGCGACGGCCAGCAGCGCGCCACACAGCGCCAAGCGCAGTGCCCGTCTTTGCGCCAGGTTGCGCGTCGTCGGATCCACCAAGCGCCGCGAGGCGCGCACGGATTCAATAGTTGCCATCATCGGGGGCCTCCAGGTACCGGGTATCGGGTGAAGCGACGCGGCGGGAGCCACGTTCGGCGAGAGCGGTCATCGGCACGTCGATGCGAACGCCCTTGGTGATCACGACGTCGATCTGGCGGCCGGCATCCACCTCGATGACGGGGAAGGTGTTCTCGGCCAGCTTGATGTAGTACTGGGCGAGGCGGTCCAGTGCCTTGCCCACGCCACTGCCGAGCCCGGCACGGTAGGCGTCGGCGTTGCTGTCGGTGCTGGCCACCGTGCCCAGCGGCGAACTGCTGTACGTGGTGTTCGCCGTCGCCAGTCCCTGGCCGATGCCGCTGACGACGCCGGCCAACAAGGCGTTGGCCAACATCTGGCCCTGTTTCGTGACGAGGCGCCCGCGCATGCCGACCTTGCCGTCTTCGCCGTAGACCGAACCCTGGATGCGCACTTCCAGGGTCGCGCCGTCGGCGCGCACGCACGACAGGTTCTCGGTGCGCAGATAGGCGCGTTCGGAGCTGATGTCGCCGTAGCCTGCGGCGACGACGAAGCATTCCCGGTATTCGCCCCGGAACTGGTTGGGCAGCACACTGTTGTCCGAGAGCCGGATCAGCACCGGGTGCGGGTTGGACTGGGATTGCCCACCGGTGGGTGCGTCCAGGCCGCCGAGCAGGATGCCGCGCGTGAAGCTCACGGGCAGGAAGGTGGAGACGGTCTTGGGTGCGTTGGACGGCGATGCAGTGCCCTCGGTGCGGGCGCTGCCGTCATGGCTCGCCGCCGCGGAAGGGCGCGAACGATCGGCCAGCGTCACACGCGAGATCACGGGCACTGGAGGCGCAGGTGGTGCCGGCGGCACTGTGGGCTGGAACGTGGGTGGCCCCACCGGCATGGCGCCGCCACCCGAAGGGGGCTGCGCAGGAGGCAGGCCGGCCGCAGGCGGCATGGCGGCGGGACTCGCCGGTGCCGGCCGCGAAGGTGGCGGTGGCACTGGGGCGGCGGGCGTCGGGGCCTGCTGGTTGGCGGTCAGGCGCTGCTCGAGCTCCGCGAAGCGCTGCATCGTGCGGGATTCGAAGGCCTGCCGGTCCTTGTTGAGCCGGCCCTGTTCCTCGCGCTCGGTCTCGTACTGTGCAAGCTTGCGGCCCGCCGTGCCGACCCATTGGTCGACTGGGTTGACTTGGCCGCCGGGAGGCAGCACGCCGATGTTGGTGACGTCGCCGGGCTGCGCCTGGACGGTGCGCCCGCCGTGGGGTTGAGGGTTCGGAGCGGAGAAGCTGAAGATCAACCACAGCAGGCCGATGCCGCCGCCCAGGATGGCAGCCAGCAGCGCGTACTGGCGCTGGCGCGGCGAGAGCCGGTCCAGCATGCCGCGCACGGCGTGCCCGAGCGGGCGCGCTGCGCCGGGAGGTGTGGATGGCGTGCTCATTGCGTGCCTCCCCGGCGGATCACGTAGATGCTGGTGCTCTCGCCCGGGCGCAGGTTGTGGTGCTCGATCGCGATGCCGGTGATTTCGCCACCGCCGGGGCTCTCAGGCCGGTCAAACTCCTGCTCGGCGAGCACCATGGGCGCGGTGCTGATGTTCTGCAGCGCGTACTTCTCGCCGACGAAGCCGCGGCCCTCGTACCGGCGCAGCAGCGTGAAGCGCGACTCGGCCCAGAGCTGAATGGGTCGCGAGGTTTCCTCGACCCGGACGTCCGGGGGCACGCGGTCCGAGGCCATGGCCACCAGCAGGGCCTTCATCGTGCGAACGTGGTTGGGCGCGGGACCCGAGGGCATGGGCTCCGGGGTGGCCGGGCGCAGTACCTGCGGGGTCTTGTCCCGGATCACGATGGTGTCGGCCGGGGTGTCCGCGCGGCGCAGCAGCAGGGTGTAGGTGGCGGTGGCCGAGGACACGAAGAGGTTGATCGGCCGCATCGCATCGCCGGTGGGACGGATGTAGATCTCGCCCTTGTCGCGGTCGCACTCGACGATGACGTCGCCGGCCGGGTTGACCGCGGAAGACGACAAGGCGGCCGAGGTGGCGAGCCCCGGCGTGGCGGAGGGCATACCCGGGGATGCCGACGCGGGCAGGGGCGTGCCACCGCAGTGGCTCGAATGGATGTTGCCGAAGACGTCGGTGATCGGCGTGCCCTCGATGCGGATGCGCGTGGGCTCCTTCTGGGAGACGATGGCCTCGACGGCCACGCCGTCGCTTGCCTCCAACACCTGCAATGCGTGTGCCTGCAGGCCGAGGGACAGCGCCGTGACCGCGAGGATGCGCCGCGCGGCCGGGGGCAGGCGATCCCGGCGTCGCCGCGATGGCGCCGTGTGAGGGCGCGACGCCACCACTGCGGTGAGCCCGACCCGGACGGGCCGGATATGGGCGCGCGCGGGGCCGGCCAGGCGCAGCGGCGTGAGTGCGATGTCACTTGGCCGCATAGGGCACCTCCTTGAATCCGAGGACATGCATGCGAGCACCGGCGTGGCCGAAGTCGATGCGGTAGGCCTTGAGGTCGTTGGCGGTCTCGTGGCCGTTGACGAGCGTGCGCAGCCGCCCCCGCACGACCAGCGACTGCGTGCCCTCGCTGGCCACGAGCTGTTGAGGCGCGAAGGCGGTGACGGCGTTGATGCGCTTGAGGCGCTCGGCCTCGACCTCCTGGCGCGTCTTGAGCGCGCCGTACTGGGCGGGATCAACGTAACCGAGCAGGATGTCCTTCTTCCAGTCGATCGTCGAAGGCGTCACGTCCAGGATCAGCCAGGCGACGAAGCTGCCCATCTGCTCCAGGTACTCGCTCGATGCCTTGTCGCCGCTGACCCAAAAGGTCTTGCTCAGTGACGGCGGCACGACCACGGTGCGCACCGTGCCCAGGATATTGAGGATGACCACGAGTGCGAGGAGCAGGCCCACAGCCAGCGCGCCGACGGCGAGGCCCAGGCCCCGGTTGCGCCGGTGCAGGTCTTTGAGATCACCGCTGAGTCGGTCGAAGTCCATGACGGTGCTCCGGCTCAGCCGACCATGCGGCGGATGTGCGACGGAGGCGTCGCGCGCATCGACGTCACCGGGTTTGTTGGCAGGTGCCAGTAAAGCCAGTGGATCGCGAAGGCGGGGTGCTTGTCCGCCTTCAGGCGTGCGATCCAGCGCGAGACCGCGATGCCGGCGCCCATGCAGACCGCGAACGCCACCTTGCTCGAGGACAGGTAGCCGATGAAGAAGGCGAGCAGGATGGGCGCGGCGACGTCGACATCCCAGAAGCCGATCTTCCATTGATCGTCCAGGCGCCGCGGGATGTAGGTGTCCGCTTGCATGTGGGCCTCCAGATGCCAAGGCGTCGGGGCTCAGATGACCGCGCCCATGATCGCCCCGGCGATCACGAGGCCCACCGCGGCGAAGATGGCCAGGCCCACATAGAAGAGGACCGGCCCGAAGTTGCGCAGCGCGGACAGCGAGATCAGCGCGACGACAAAGCCGACGAAGCCCACCAGCGCCTTGATGCCGGGGCCCAGGTCGGCGATCTGCGTCAGCGCCGAGGTCATCGGACCCGTGATGCCCGTGAAGGCCACCAGGTCCAGCGCGTGGGTCGGGAATGCCAGGGCCAGGCCGACGAAGGCGATGACCAAGAGGCAGAACAAGCCGGCGAGCTTGCGTGCGGGTGAGCGCAGCGCGGCCGGGGTGGGTGTGGACAGGAGAGCAGTGCTCATGGGGGATCTCCAGCGAAGGAAAGAACGGGTTCAGGTGATGGATCGGGTGGCGTTTCTGGTGTGGTGTGCGGGTGCGGTCAGCGGGTGTGTGAGCGGATGGGCACGGTGGCGAGGAAGCGCCA
>NZ_JBWKZH010000119.1:0-8092 GCF_059424305.1 Hydrogenophaga sp. GW456-12-10-14-TSB4
CTCCACCACAACCGGGGGCGGGGCCGCCGGGCGTTTGGCGCTGGAAGGCTTGGGTGCAGGGACGGCAGCGGCTGGCGCGGCCTTGGAAACCGGTCGGGTCACGGGAACAGCCGCTTTGGGAGCGGCCTTGACCACCGGTTTGACCGCCTTCACCGGCGCGCGCGCGGCGGTTTTGGCGGGCGTGGCCTTGGGGGCGGGTGCCTTGCTGGCCACCGCCACCTTGCCCTTGGCAACCACTTTGACCGCCGCTTTCACCACCGGTTTGGCCGGGGCCTTGGCTTTCGGGGCGGGTTTTGCAGCGGTCTTGACAGGGGTTTTCAGAGGTTTCTTGGCCGCGGTTTTGGCCGCCGCCTTGGCAATGGGTCGAGTGGGTTTGGCCGCGGGCTTTGCGGCCGGTTTCTGGGTTTTGGCCACCGTTGTGGTCTTTTTCGCCGCCGACGCGCGTGCCTTGGCTCCCGTCGCGGCGGGTTTGCCTGATTTCGCTGTCCTGGTTGCCGGGGCTTTCACAACGGGTCTCCTCTCAGTGACTGACGAAGCGGGATCTCGGGCGGTGCGCTGCGGCGGGCTGGGCCCGAGATGCATCACTGTGGGCCGCCGGATGCGACGTTATACCCTCATTGCCGAACGGCTCTCGGCATTGGTCGATCGGTGCCCGCGAGGGCGGCCGGCCGGCCAACTTGGGCCGCGATTGTAACGAGCCTCGCCTGATCCTCCCGGAATCTCGCACCGGACGCCGGGCCCGTCGTTGGAGAAGCGAGACACACCGCACGTTCAACTCCGGCGCGGACGGGGTGGGGAACCGGCGCGAATGAGGGTCATCAGGTCAGGCTCTGGTCCAGACCCTGCACCAGGATGTCCTTGGGCAGGTCGATGCCGATGAAGACCATCTTGCTCACGCGCTGCTCGCCCTCGGCCCACACGGGCCCGAGGTCGCTGCCCATGAGCTGGTGCACGCCCTGGAAGATCACCTTGCGGTCGGTGCCCTGCATGTGCAGCACGCCCTTGTAGCGCAGCATGCGCGGGCCGTACACCTGCACGATCGCGCCCAGGAAGTCTTCGAGCTTCTCCGGGCTGAACGGGCGCGTGGCGCGGTAGACGAAGCTTTTCACATCGTCGTCATGGTGGTGGTGGTGGCCGTGGCCGCCGTGGTCGTGCTGGTGCGAGGGGTGGTTGCAGTGCTCGCCGTGCTCGTGCTCGTGCTCGTGGTGGTCGTGCGCATGGTCGTGTCCGTGGTCATGCGCGTGATCGTGGTCATCGACCTTGAGGAAGTCGGGATCGATGTCGAGCTTGGCGTTGAGGTTGAAGCCGCGCAGGTCGAACACTTCCTTGAGCGCCACCTCCCCGAAATGCACTGGGCGCATCGGGGCGCGCGGGTTCATGTGCTTGAGGCGGTGCGTGAGGGCGCCGAGGTCTTCTTCGCTCACGAGGTCGGACTTGCTGATGAAGATCTGGTCGGCAAAGCCCACCTGGCGGCGGGCTTCCTGGCGTTCGTTGAGCTGCTCGGCGGCGTGCTTGGCATCCACCAGGGTGAGGATGGAGTCGAGCAAGTACTGCTCGGCGATCTCGTCGTCCATGAAGAAGGTCTGCGCCACGGGACCCGGATCGGCCAGGCCGGTGGTCTCGATCACCACGCGCTCGAAGTCGAGCTCGCCCTTGCGCTTCTTCTGCGCTAGGTCCTGCAGCGTGGCGCGCAGGTCGTCGCGGATGGTGCAGCAGATGCAGCCGTTGCTCATCTGGATGATGTTTTCGGTGGTGTCGGCCACCAGGATCTCGTTGTCGATGTTCTCTTCACCGAACTCGTTTTCCACCACGGCGATCTTCTGGCCGTGTGCCTCGCTGAGCACGCGCTTGAGCAGCGTGGTTTTCCCAGAGCCGAGGAAGCCGGTGAGGATGGTCGCGGGGATGAGTGACATGGCAGGCGCTGGCAGATGAGGGGGTGGCGAAATGGGCAACCGGGAAGTGTATGCCACCCTCGCGCTTTGTGCCTCTTCCGGGGTATGCAAAAAGCGGGCCCGGGGGTTTGCTTCACTCGACAGGGTGGCGTGCCAACAGAAGTGTTGACGAGGGGGTGTTGGCGGACCCGGGATGATGCCCGCGATCAGGGCCGGAGCAGTCGGGCACCGCCACCGGCCCGACGCGAGGTCTCAACCAGAAAAAATCAGGGCCGCAGATAGACAAAGCCTTCACGCGCCTGCAGCCGGGCGACTTCCGCCACGCCGGACGGCACGATCTTGGCTTCCATCGCCACCTTGCCCGGGTCGATGTTGCGCGACACCAGGGTGTTGTTGCAGACGAAGAAGCCGACCCCCTTAGCGGAGAGGTCGCCGATCGCGCCGGAGAACGGCTGGCCGGCGGTGTTGTTGGCGCCGTCGAGCAGGAAATCGATGCCCGCACCGTGGGTCACCACCACGATCTTGGCCGTGGGGTCGGCCGCGAGGTGGTTGCGGATGTTCTGGATCGCGCGCGTCGCCTGCGGGATGCCGTCGCTCAGGTGGTAGACCACCTTGACGGCCGGCTGGGCCTGGGCCTGGGCATTCGCCTGCAGGGAGGTGGCCAGCACGGCACCCAGCATCAGGGTCTTGAGCACGGCGAGAAACTTGAACATGGGTGTCTCCGGATGAAGTGAAAAAAAGCGATCGCGCAAGGCGGTGCAGCATCCTACAAGCATTGCCCCGGGCAGGGGGCATCAGGGACATGCCTCAGCGGGAACGCGGCGGGCGCGGCGTCGGCGTGACGGGCTGCCCTTCCAGAGGCTCGGGCGCCTGGCCGGCGCGGCTGCCCGCGCGCGGGTGGGCCGCGTCGTACACCTGCGCGAGGTGCTGGAAGTCGAGCCGGGTGTACACCTGCGTGGTGCTGATGCTGGCATGGCCCAGCAGCTCCTGGACCGCCCGCAGGTCGCCGCTGGACTGCAGCACGTGGCTGGCGAACGAGTGCCGCAGCATGTGCGGATGCACCGGCGTGCTCAGCCCGGCCAGCAAGGAGCGGCGCTTGAGCCGCACGCGGATGTGCTGCGGCGTCAGCCGCTGGCCGCGCGAGCCGATGAAAAGCGCAGGGTCTTCGCCGGCCCAGGCGGTGCGCTGCACCAGCCAGGCCGCCAGCGCCGCCAGCGCCTGCCGCCCCACCGGCACGCTGCGCCGCTTGGAGCCCTTGCCCAGCACATGGGCCTCACCGTCCTGCGCGTCGATCCAGCCTCGCGCCTGGCCGCTGGCCGCCACGTCCAGCCCCACCAGCTCGCCGATGCGCAGGCCGCAGCCGTACAGCAGCTCGGCGATGCAGGCATCGCGCGCCTCCAGCGCCGGGTCGTCGGACGCCTCGTGATGCGACGCCAGTTGCACCGCGTCATCCACGCCCAGGGCCTTGGGCAGCGGCTTGCCGGCCTTGGGCGCGCGCACGTCCTGCACCGGGTTGTGGTCGATCAGGCCCTGGCGCCCGAGCCACACATAGAAACCGCGCCAGCCCGAGAGGATCAGCGCGATGCCGCGCGCGCTGCGCCCGGCACCGTGCATCTGCGCGATCCAGCGGCGGATGTGCGCGTTCTGGACCGCCTTCAGCCCCACCCCGGTCTCGCGGGCATGGGCCGTCAGGCGCTCCAGATCGAGCGTGTACAGGATGACGGTGCGGTCCGCCAGCCGCTTCTCCACCCGGACGTGGTTCAGGTAGGCCTGCACCAGCGCGGCGTCATCGCCCAGCGCCCCTGTCGGGGCAGCCAGGATGCGCTCGGGCGGGCTCATGAACGCAGGACGCGGATCAGCTGGGGCGCAGGCGCGACAGCGCCGCGCTGGTCAGCTCACCGATGCGCTCCAGGAAGTCGGTGCCCATGTCGGGCGCGAAACGCTGGGTGTCGGGCGAGGCCAGCACCAGCAGGCCAAAAGCCTGCGGCGCGATGCCCGCGCGAAGCGGGATCAGGGCGAGCGAGGCGGCCGCGGCCGAGTCGGCCAGCCACTGCGCCGCCTCCAGCCCCGGGTTCGCGCCGCAGTACGGCCGCATGAGGGACGAGGCGAAGGCCTTCACATCCTCGCTGGCGCCCTGGGCGAAAGCTTCTTCTGCATAGGTGGGTTCGACGTCCCAGACCTTGATGGCCACCTGGGGCACCAGAAAATGGTCGGCAATGGCCTTGGTGGTCACCTCGGGCAGTTCGCGCGCGTCGCGCGTCAGCAGCAGCTCGCGCGTCCAGCGCTGCAGCTTGTCAGCGATGACGGTGTTCTCGTTGCCGTGGCGGATCATCTCTGCGCCCTTGAGCTCCAGGCCCCGGATCTTCTCGCGCAGCATCTCGGCCTGGCGCTCCTGCAGGCTCACCGCGCGCTGGCCGTGCGGGCTGGTCAGCTGCACCGCCGCCAGCAGGCTGGCGTGGCGCTCGAAGAAGTCGGGCGTGTTCGCCAGGTAGTTGGCGATGTCGTCTTCGGTGATGGGCGGGATGTGGTTGGCGTTCATGGCGTGTGCGGGTCGGTGGCGGGTTCAGGCGAGGTCGGGGATATCGATCTCACCGTCGAAGACGGTGGTGGCGGGACCGGTCATGAAGACCGGCTGGTCGTGGGCGGGCGTGTCCTTCCACTCGATGGTGAGCACGCCGCCCCGGGTGTGCACGTCCACCCGCTCGTCGAGCAGGCCCAGGCGGATGCCGGCCACCACCGCTGCGCAGGCGCCGGTGCCGCAGGCCAGGGTCTCCCCGGCGCCGCGCTCATAGACCCTCAGGCGCACCTCACCGCGGCTCACCACCTGCAGGAAGCCGGCATTGACGCGGCGGGGAAAACGCTCGTGCGATTCGATCCAGGGGCCCCAGGACGGCACCGGCGCGGCCTGCACGTCGTCCACCAGCAGCACCGCGTGCGGGTTGCCCATGGAGAGCACGGCCACCGGCACATCGCCGGCATACGGCAGCGCGAGCGGCCAGCGCTCGAAACCGCCCATGGGCTCGGCGGTGAGGCCCTCGGCGCTGAACGGCACACGGTCGAGCGCGAACACCGGCGGGCCCATGTCCACCGTCACGCGGCCGTCGGCGTGCATCTTGAGTTCCAGCTCGGCGTTCATCACCTTCACGCGCAGCGGGTTGTTCGTGCTCAGGCCCTTGTCGTGCACGTAGCGCACGAAGCAGCGCGCACCGTTGCCGCACTGCTCCACCTGGCCGCCGTCGGCGTTGTGGATCACGTACTCGAAGTCCAAGCCGCGCCCGGGCGAGGCGCGCACGCTCAGGATCTGGTCGGCACCGACGCCGAAATGGCGGTCGGCCAGGAAGCGGTATTGCGCCGCGCTCAGGCCCAGGCGGCCGCGCGTCTCGTCCAGCACGACGAAGTCGTTGCCGGCGCCCTGCATCTTGGTGAATCGGATGTGCATGGCATCGATTATCGGCCCAGTGCCGTGCGCACCGGGGCGGCGCCGCAGCCACAGACTGGTGCGCTGCGCACAGAGCGGGTGCAACTTTGTATGCAATCTTGGTCGCATTGCGTACAAAAGACGGGCAATCACCAGGCAAAGGGGCTGGCACGCGTTATGCGAGACGGGTCCGCATGAACGCCCTACCTCCCCTGCCCGCCGGCATCGAACTGATCGCGCTGACCAAACAGTACGCCGCCGGCAGCGTGGCGGTGGACGGCATCAACCTGCGCATCGCCAGCGGCAGCTACTGCTGCCTGCTCGGGCCCTCGGGTTGCGGCAAGAGCACCACGCTGCGCATGATCGCGGGCCACGAGACCACCACCGGCGGCGACATCCTGCTGGAGAACCGCAACATCACCCACCTGCCGGCCGCGGGCCGCGGCACGGCCATGATGTTCCAGAGCTTCGCGCTGTTCCCGCACCTCTCGGCGCTGGACAACGTGGCCTTCAGCCTCAAGATGAAGGGCGTAGGCAAGGCCGAGCGCCACGCACAGGCGCAGGACCTGCTGGCGCGCGTGGCCATGGGCCACCTTAGCGCACGCAAGCCGGGCGAACTCTCGGGCGGCCAGCAACAGCGTGTGGCGCTGGCGCGCGCCCTCATCACGCAGCCGCGCGTGCTGCTGCTCGACGAGCCGCTGTCCGCGCTCGACCCCTTCCTGCGCGTCCAGATGCGCGCCGAGCTGCGCCGCTGGCAGAAGGAACTGGGTCTGACCTTCATCCACGTCACGCACTCGCAGGAGGAGGCGATGGCGCTGGCCGACACCATGGTGGTGATGAACCAGGGCCGCATCGAGCAGGTGGGCCCGCCGCACGAGGTCTACAACCGCCCGGCCAGCGAGTTCGTGGCCCGCTTCATGGGCGGGCACAACGTGCTGGAGACCACGCAGGGCAAGGTGGCCGTGCGCAACGACCACATCCAGCTCGCACCGCTGGCCAGCGGCGACAACGGCTGGCCCGCCACGGTGCGCGACGTCGAGTACCAGGGCACCTATGTGCTGCTCGGCCTGCACCTGGACAACGGCCAGCCCGGCGAAAACATCTCGGTGATGCTGCCCGAGGCCAGCTTCGCCCAGCGGCCCTACGCCCCCGGTGACCAGGTCAGCATGACCTGGGCCGCCTGGCAGGCCCACACCTTTCCCCCCACCCTGGCCGCCTGAGGCGCGCCCGGGTTTCTTCGTCTTCTTTTCTCAACCACCCCGCACAGCAGGAGATTTCCCATGTCGCACACCGATCACGACGCGCCCGCCCCTTCCGCTCCGACCGGCCTGAGCCGCCGCAGCCTGCTGCAGGGCACCGCCGGCATGGCCGGCATCCTGGCCACCGGTCTGGCGCCGGCCGTCCATGCACAGGACAAGATCGTGCTGCGCTACCTGGGCACGGCGGTGAACCAGGACAAGGCCATCGCCGAGAAGTTCAAGGCCGACACCGGCATCGAGATCCAGTACGTGGCCGTGACCACCGACGACGTGACCAAACGCGCCGTGACCGCGCCCAACAGCTTCGACCTGATCGACACCGAGTACTTCTCGCTCAAGAAGATCGTGCCCACCGGCAACCTCAAGGGCATCGACACGAAGAAGATCAAGAACGCCGACAAGATCACGCCGCTGTTCACCACCGGCACCGTGGCCGGCAAGGCGGTGGGCGACCAGGGCACCGCGCCCAAGAAGGTGATCTTTCTCGAGGGCGAGAAAAGCAAGGTGTTCGCCAAGTCGCCCACGCAGTTCATGTCGCTGATCCCGACCGTCTACAACGCCGACACGCTGGGCATCCGCCCCGACCTGATCAAGCGCCCGATCGAGAGCTGGGCCGAGCTGCTCAATCCCGAGTTCAAGGGCAAGGCCGCGATCCTGAACATTCCCTCGATCGGCATCATGGACGCCGCGATGGTGGTGGAAGCCAAGGGCATCCACAAGTACAAGGACAAGGGCAACATGAGCAAGGCCGAGATCGACCTGACCATCAAGACCCTGATCGAAGCCAAGAAGGCCGGCCAGTTCCGCGCGCTGTGGAAGGATTTCAACGAGTCGGTGAACCTGATGGCCTCGGGCGAGGTGGTGATCCAGTCGATGTGGAGCCCGGCCGTGACCGCCGTGCGCACCAAGGGCATCGCCTGCAACTTCCAGCCGCTCAAGGAGGGCTACCGCGCCTGGGCCGCGGGCTTCGGTCTGCCGGCCACGCTCAGTGGCCGCAAGCTCGACGGCGCCTATGAGTTCATCAACTGGTTCCTCGACGGCTGGGCCGGCGCCTACCTGAACCGCCAGGGCTACTACAGCGCCGTGCTCGACACCGCCAAGGCCAAGATGGAAGCCTACGAGTGGGCCTACTGGATGGAAGGCAAGCCCGCCTCGCAGGACATCAAGAGCCCCAACGGCGACGTGCTGGCCAAGGCCGGCGCGGTGCGCGACGGCGGCAGCTACGAGGCGCGCATGGGCGGCATCGCCTGCTGGAACGCGGTGATGGACGAGAACGAGTACATGGTCCGGAAATGGAACGAATTTGTCGCCGCATAAGCGGCGACAAATTCGCCCCCCGCGCCGCCTGCGGCGTCACCCCCCGGAGGGGGGCGCCACTGGCGGCCCGGCAAAGCCGGTTCCGCGGTGGCCTGGAGGGGGCTTCGCTGCGCTTGCCATGAAGCCCTCACCTCGCGCGTTTTGATTCTTCTGATTGACCTGCTCATGAGCACCACGACCACCCCTGCCGGCCCCCCCCCCCACCG
>NZ_JBWKZH010000120.1:0-7643 GCF_059424305.1 Hydrogenophaga sp. GW456-12-10-14-TSB4
TCGTATTATGACACAGTTTTTGGCGTCTTGTCAAAAAGTTTGATTTTTTATCTCGCTTTTTGCATCGCCTTGGCTGGACCGTCTTCACCGCTTTCCTCTGCCTTCCGAAGAAGTCTTTGTGAGCAGCGAAGCCTTGCAGTATACATCGGTTTTTGCGCTTCCGTCAAAGCCGCGCAAAAAACTTTCGCATCGGACCGCTCGGGCGCGAAGCGCCCTTGCAGCAGCGTCCTGCACATCCACACGTATATATATGAGGGGTGCGCCCACACGGATAATCAAAGCTCCTTTCGACTCGGGTTTTTCATGGCACTTATCACCTTGCAGGACGCGCAGCTGGCCTTTGGCCACGTGGCACTGCTTGACCACACCGACTTTGCGCTGGAAGCGCAGGAGCGGGTCGGTCTCATCGGACGCAACGGCACCGGCAAATCTTCGCTTCTGAAGATCCTGGCGTCCCTGGAAAAGGCCGACGACGGCACACTGCAGGTGCAGACGGGCCTGCGCATCGCCTATGTGCCGCAAGAACCCGTGCTGGATCTGCAGTCATCGGTGTTCGAGGCGGCCAGCGTCGGCCTCGCCGACGCTCGCGCGGCCCGGGATCTCTATCTCAGCGGCGCGGACGGGCTGGACCTGGATGCGCTGCAAAACCGCATCGAGGCATTGGACGCCTGGAACTGGGAACAGCGGGTAGAGGAAACCCTGCATCGCCTTCACCTGGACGGCGCGGTGCGCGTGGGCGAGCTTTCGGGTGGCAACAAGAAGCGCGTCGCCCTGGCGCAGGCCCTGGTCAGCAGACCCGACGTCCTGCTGCTGGACGAGCCGACCAACCACCTGGATCTGGACAGCATCACGTGGCTGGAAGACCTTCTGCTGGAATACAAGGGCAGCGTCGTCACCATCAGCCACGACCGCGCCTTCCTGGACCGGGTGGCCACGCGCATGGTCGAGCTGGACCGTGGACGGCTGTTGAGCTATCCCGGCAACTTTGCCCAGTACCAGCTGCTCAAGGAAGAACAGATGGCACAGGAAGCGGTGATCAACGCCCGTGCGGACAAGCTGTTGGCCCAGGAAGAGGTGTGGATCCGCAAAGGTGTGGAAGCGCGGCGCACACGGGCTCAAGGGCGCATCACCCGGCTGGAGCGCCTGCGCGAGCAGCGCGCACAGCGGCGCGACGCGGTGGGCAGCGTGAAGCTGGAGGTGGCCAGTGGCAATGCCAGCGGCAAGATCGTGGCGGAGCTGGAGAAGGTCACGCAGACGTTCTCCACCACCGACGGCGGGCAGCGCACC
Organism: Hydrogenophaga sp. GW456-12-10-14-TSB4; assembly: GCF_059424305.1. Taxonomy (NCBI): domain Bacteria; kingdom Pseudomonadati; phylum Pseudomonadota; class Betaproteobacteria; order Burkholderiales; family Comamonadaceae; genus Hydrogenophaga; species Hydrogenophaga sp. GW456-12-10-14-TSB4. The sequence goes on from NZ_JBWKZH010000120.1 coordinate 1,288, forward strand.
GTGATCCGCGATTTCTCCGCCACCATCCTGCGGGGCGACAAGATCGGCCTGATCGGCCCCAACGGCGCGGGCAAGACCACCTTGCTCAAGATCATCCTGGGTGAACTCATTCCCACCAGCGGCACGGTCCGCCAGGGCAGCAAGACCAGTGTGGCCTATTTCGACCAGATGCGCGACCAGCTCGATCTGGATGCCACGCTAGAGGATTTCATCAGCCCGGGCAGCGAATGGATCGAGATCGGCAACAAGCGCACCCATGTGAAGAGCTACCTGAGCGACTTCCTGTTCTCACCCGCGCGGGCCAATGCGCCGGTCCGAACGCTGTCGGGCGGGGAACGCAACCGCCTGTTGCTGGCGCGCCTGTTCGCACGGCCGGCCAACGTGCTGGTGCTCGACGAGCCCACCAACGACCTGGACATCGACACGCTGGAATTGCTGGAAGACCTGCTGCAGCAGTATGAGGGCACGGTGTTCCTGGTCAGCCACGACCGGCGCTTCCTGGACAACGTGGTCACCAGCACCCTGGTCTTCGAGGGCGACGGGCGCTGGCGCGAGTATGTGGGCGATGTGCAGGACTGGCTGACCCAGTCGGCGCGCTCGGCCGCTCTGCAGCGCGAGCGCGAAACCCCACCGCCGGCACCGGCACCGGCTGCCAAACCGGCCGCCCCGGCCCCCGCGGCGGCGGCCAGGAAAAAGCTGAGCTATAAGGAGCAAAGGGAGTTCGACGCTCTGCCCGCACTGATTGCAGCCCTGGAAGCCGAGCAAGTCACGATTGGCAAGGACCTGGAGAATGGCCAACTATTTCACAGCGACCCGGCCCGCGCGGCTCAACTTGGCGCCCGACATGCCGAAGTCGAGGGGGAATGGCTTCAGGCACTGGAGCGCTGGGAAGCGCTTGGCGGCAGCTGAGGGCCCGGCACAGGAACCCCAGGCCTTCGCACCACCTCACCAACGCCCATGACGCCCGATCGTCTCGCTTTTGACCTGCAACGCACGCTGGACGAGCTTCAGCAGGAGCGCGAGCGCACGCAGAAGCTGATGGGCGAGCTGGAGCACCAGAACCGCGAGCTCGACCGCCTGCGCAACACCGTGCACCGGGAGTCGAACAGCCGCCTGTTGGCCGAGGAGGCGCTGGACGAGGCGCGCGACCGCCTGCAACTCGCGGTGGACGCCGCCGGGCTGGCCCTTTGGGACTGGCAGTTGCCCGCCACCCAGGTGTTCCTGACGGCGCGCTGGGGCGAGCTGCTGGGCGACATCGCCGCCGACGGCTACTGGGAAGCGATCGACCTTCGCGCCCGCCTGCACCCCGATGACCTGGAGCCGCTGCGCGTGCAGGTGATGGCCCTGCTCGAAGGTCGCAGTCAGCGCGCCGTGGTGCAGCACCGGGTGCGCGCCTCCGAGGGCTGGCGCTGGGTGGAAACCCACGCCATGGTCGCCGAGCACGACAGCAAGGGCCAGCCCCTGCGGCTCATGGGCACGTTGGCCGACATCGGCGAGCGCAAGCGCATCGAGCAGGACAGCGAACGCGCCCGCGAGCTGACCGAACAGGCCAGCCGGGCCAAGAGCGAGTTCCTGGCCAACATCAGCCACGAGGTGCGCACGCCCCTCAATGCCTTCATGGGCCTCACGCGCATGCTGATGGACTCGCCGCTCAATGCGGATCAGTCCAGCTGGCTGGCGTTGATGGACAACTCGGCGCACGAGTTGCTGGACCTGCTCAACAACCTGTTGGATCTCTCTCGCATCGAAGCCGGCAGTTTCGACATCGAGAACGTGCGCTTCGACCTGCACCAGGCGCTGGAGCAGGCGATCGTGCCGTATGCCGAACAGGCGGGCGAACAGGCGCTGGACTTCCGCTTCGAGCTGCCGTCGAGCTTGCCGCAATGGGTGATGGGCGACGCCGTGCGCCTGCGCCAGGTGCTGAACCACCTGCTCTCCAACGCGATCAAGTTCACGCCGCGCGGCGGCAGGATCGAGGTGCGCATCCGTTCGATCGACCCCGTCGGCCAGACGCCGAAGCGGCTCCAGCTGCAGGTGCAGGACAGCGGTGTGGGCATCGCGCCCGAGCACCACGCCACCGTCTTCGATGCGTTCACCCAGGCCGACGCCTCCACCGCCCGCCCCTACGGTGGCAGCGGCCTGGGCCTGGCCATCTGCGCGCAGCTGGCGCGCCTCATGGGTGGCGAGATCGACCTCCAGAGCGACGAAGGCCAGGGCAGCACCTTCACGCTGACCCTGCCCCTGCGCGAGCTGGACCAGAGCCCGCTCAGTGCTTCGGCCGAGCTGATGGAAGTGGCTCAGGCCGGCGCGCGCTACGTCGGACTCGTGGTGCTGCTGGCCGAGGACCACCCGGTCAATGAATTGATGATGCGGCAACTGCTGCTGCGCCTGGGCTGCATCGTGCGTGTGGCGCGCGGCGGCGTGCATGCCGTCGCCCAGTGGGAGCAAGGCGGCATCGATCTGGTGCTGATGGACGTGCAGATGCCCGGCATGAGTGGCCTGCAGGCCACGCACGAGATCCGCGACGTCGAGGCCCGCCGCAAGCTGCCCCGGACGCCCATCCTGGCCGTCACCGCCAATGCCATGCCGGGTGACCGCGAGGCCTGCCTGGCCGCCGGCATGGACGGCTACACCGCCAAACCGGTCAGCCCGCAGGCGCTCATCAAGGAAATGAACCGGGTGCTGAAACTCGACGGCGGCGAGACCGAGCCCGGGGCCTTGGTCGAGCCGGCACCCGCCGAAGCACCCACGCCGCCGCCGGCAGCAGCCCCGGCGGCCATCATCGTCACCGATGTCGCGCCCGCCGCCACGCATCTGGAGGCGCTGGACGTCGAGAAACTGCTGCGCCGGCTGGATGGCGACGAAGAAACCCTGGGACAACTGGCCCAGGCCATGCGCGCCGATCTGGCCTCGCGCCAGAGCGAACTTCAGAAGGCGCTGCAAGCACGCGATTCGGCCGCCGCCGTGGCCCACGCGCACGGACTCAAGGGCTCTCTGGGCAGCATGACCGCCGAGCGCGGCGCGCGCCTGGCCAAGGGCCTGGAGCTGGCCGCCCGCTCGGGCGACTGGCACCTGTTCGCGCGCGCCCTGCCGCTGATGCAGGCCGAGGCGCGCCAGATCGACCGAGCCCTGGCGGACATCCTGCAGGCGCGCGGCCGCGACCTGTTCGACACCCGGCTTTGAGCCACGCCGGGCTCAGCCCGAGGCCTTCAGGCGCGTGAACACCCGCCAGAAGGCCGCATCCTGCGTGGTCGCGAAGTTGATGCGCATCAGGGTGCTGGGCGTGCGCGCCGCATGGAACAGCGCCCCGGGCGCGATCAGGTAGCCCTCGTCGAGCATGCGCTGCGCCAGCGCATCGGTGTCTACCCCGGTGTCGACCCAGCCGAACAGACCCACCGGCTCCGCCGCGAAATGGCAACCCGCGCCCAGCGCCAGCTTCACGCTGCGCGCCCGCGCGGCATCGAGCCGGGTGCGGATGCGCTCGGCGTGTCGGCGCAATTGGCCTTGCTCGATGCACAGCGCCAAAGCCCGCTCCAGCAGCGCCGGCGTGGTCAGCGTGGACAGCAGCTTGGTGTCGAGCAAGGGCTCCACCAGATCCGGCGGTGCGGCCAGGTAACCGATGCGCCAATTGGGCGCCAGGATCTTGGCGAAACCGCTCACGTAGATCGTGCGCTGCAGGCCGTCGAGCGCGGTCAGGCGGGTGGCATGCTCGGGCGCGATGTGGCTGTAGGTGTCGTCCTCGACGATGTGGAAGTTGTGCCGGTTGGCCAGTTGCAGCACGCGGTGTGCGGAGCCCGGCGACAGGCAGTAGCCGGTCGGGTTGTGGAACACGCTCACGCTCACATACAGCTTGGGCTGGTGCACCTCGCAATACCTCGCCATCACCTCCAGGTCCGGCCCGTCGGCGCGCCGCGGCACCGGCAGGATGCGCATGCCCAGCGCGGCCAGGCGCGCGAACTCCACGGCCCAGCCGGGCTCCTCCACCATCACCGGGTCACCCGGGCGCAGCAGCGTGCGGCTGACGATGTCCAGCGCGTGCGTGGCGCCCACGGTGGTGATGATGTGCCCGGCATCGGCATGGACGTTGAGCGAGGCCAGCTTCTGCGACAGCACGCGGCGCAGACCGCTGTCGCCCAGCGGCTCGCCGTACTGGAGCGAGAAGTCCTGCAGCGCGCGCATGCCGGTGACCTTGCGCACGGCGGCGGGCATGAACGTGGACTCCAGCCACTCCGGGGGGAACACGCCCATGCCGGGGTGCGGCTTGTTGCTGACCTTGTGGAACATCCCCCGGATCAGCGCCGTCGCGTTGATGGGCGATGCCCCCGCACCGGCCCTCGCTGCGGCCTTCGCCCCAGCCGACTGGCCGTCGGCGCGCGGTGTGGGCATCTCCCGCACGAAGAACCCGCGGTTCTTGCGCGCATCCACCAGGCCCTGCGCCAGCAGCTGGTCATAGGCGGCCACCACCGTGGAAGGACTCACGCCATGCTGCTGGGCGCACTGGCGCACCGAAGGCAGTCGCGCACCGGGCGCCAGCAGGCGGCTGCGGATGCGATCGGCGAAGCGCACGGCGAGCTGCTCGGTCAGGGATTGTGCGGGGGTCTTCATCAGCATGTCGGGGGCATCCTTCCAGCGCCTGTACTGTTTCGGCAACCAATACAGCTTCACAACTGCGCTGGCCAACTGTACTGCTTGTGTACTGGCTCAAAAGATTACATTGAACCTCCCGCATTGACAACCCCGCCCGTCCGGACCTCCCATGAGTGCCACCGAGTTGACCGCCCTGCTGCTGTTCTGCACCGCGATGAGCTTTTCGCCGGGGCCGAACACCACGCTGTCCACGGCCCTCGCGGCCAACCTGGGCCTGCGGCGCGCCCTGCGCTTCTGCTTCGCCGTGCCCACCGGCTGGACGCTGCTCATGCTGGCCTGCGGCCTTGGCCTGGGCGCCCTGGTGCTGGGCGTGCCGGCGCTGCGCTGGGGCGTGAAGCTGCTGGGCGTGGCCTACATGCTGTGGCTGGCCTGGAAGCTGGCGGGCGCCTCGAAACTCTCCGAGGTCGACGCCTCGCGCCTGAACGTCAGCTTCCTGCAGGGCGTGGGCCTGCAGTTCCTCAACATCAAGGCCTGGATGCTGGCGCTCACGCTCACCGCCGGCTGGGTGGTCAACGCCGCCGGACAGCCCGCGCCCAACCCCGGCCAGCGGCTGGCGATCATCTGTGTGGTGATGGTGTTCTTCGCCTTCACCAGCAACCTCACCTACGCGGTGGCCGGCTCGCTGCTGCGCCAGTGGCTCACGCAGGGCTCGCGCCTGATCTGGTTCAACCGCGTGCTGGCGGCCGTGCTGGTGGCCACCGCCCTCTGGATGCTCACCGTATGACCGCCCACAGCCTGCCCGCCCAGCGCTGGATCGACCGGCCCGCCAACAAGGGGCTGATGCTCGGCCTGCTGGGCGTGGTTCTCTTCGCGCTCACCCTGCCCATGACGCGGCTGGCCGTCGGCACCGTCGACGCGCCCCAGATGTCCGGCGTGTTCGTCGCGCTGGGCCGCGCCGTGGTGGCCGCCCTGCTCTCGCTGGTGTTCCTGGCCGCCACGCGCGCGCCCCTGCCGCGCCGCGAAGACCTGGTGCCGCTGGCCGTCACCGCCGCCGGCGTGGTGTTCGGCTTCCCCTTGTTCACCTCGGTGGCGATGCGCTATGTGGAAGCGGTGCATGCCAGCGTGATCGTGGGCGTGCTGCCCTTGGCCACGGCGGCGGTGGGTGCGCTGCTGCACCGCCAGCGCCCGTCCACCGGGTTCTGGCTCTGCGCGGCCCTGGGCAGTGGCCTGGTGGTGGGTTTTGCGGTGCTGCGCTCGGGCAGCGCCGGCCTCACGCTGCACCCTGCCGACGCGCTGCTGCTCGCCGCCATGCTGTGTGCCGCCGTGGGCTATGCGTATGGCGCGCGCCTGTCGCAGCGCATGCGCGCCGAACACGTCATCTGCTGGGCGCTGGTGATCGCCCTGCCGCTCACCCTGCCGCTGGCCACCCTGACCCGGCCGCAGGTGGCACTGCAGGCCTCGGCCTGGTGGGGCTTTGCCTACACCGCGGTGTTCTCGATGTGGATCGGTTTCTTCGCCTGGTACCGCGGCCTGGCCCTGGGTGGCACGGTGCGCGTGAGCCAGGTGCAGCTGGTGCAACCCTTTCTCGGCATGCTGTTCGCCGTGCCCCTGCTCGGTGAACGCCTCGACGCCGTCACGCTGGGCTTTGCGGTGGCGGTGATCGCCACCGTCTTCATTGGCAAGAAAATGCCGGTACACGCCAGCGCGCGCCCCGAACACGTTTGAACGGAGATCTTCATGAAACCCAACGACCTGCCCACCACCCCCAC
>NZ_JBWKZH010000121.1:0-7587 GCF_059424305.1 Hydrogenophaga sp. GW456-12-10-14-TSB4
GCCCGCATGACCCCCGCCGAGCGCCGCGCCAGCGCCTCCCTGGCCCTGGTGTTTGCGCTGCGCATGCTGGGCTTGTTCATCGTCCTGCCGGTGTTCGCGCTCGAAGCCGCGCGCCTGCCCGGCGGCGATGACGCTGCCCGGGTGGGCTTCGCCATGGGCCTGTACGGGCTGACGCAGGCCTTCCTGCAGATTCCCCTGGGCCTGGCCTCCGACCGCTTCGGCCGCAAACCCGTCATCGTGGCCGGCCTGCTGCTGTTCGCCCTGGGCAGCGGCATCGCCGCCTGGGCGCCCGACCTCACCTGGCTGGCCATCGGCCGGGCGGTGCAGGGCGCGGGGGCCATCTCCGCCGCCGTGACGGCCTTCCTGGCCGACGTCACGCGCGACAGCGTGCGCACCAAGGCCATGGCCATGGTGGGCGCCAGCATCGCGCTCATGTTCGCGCTGTCCCTGGTGCTGGCGCCCGTGCTGGCGGCCTGGGTCGGCCTCTCGGGCATCTTCGCCATCACCGGCGTGCTGGCGCTGCTGGCCATCGCCGTGGTGATCTGGGTGGCGCCGCCCGAGCCGCGCGAACACCGGCCCTCCGACATGAGACAGCTGCGCACCGGCCTGGCCGAGGTGCTGCGCCACCGCGGCCTGCTGCGCCTGAACCTGGGGGTTTTCGTGCTGCACGCGGTGCAGCTGGCGATGTGGATGGCGGTGCCGGCCCTGCTGGTGGCCGCCGGCCTGCCCAAGGCGGACCACGGCCACATCTACCTGCCCGCCGTGGCGGCCTCCCTGCTGGTGATGGGCGGCGTGCTCTTTCCCATGGAGCGCCGGGGCCGGCTGCGCGCGGCCTTCCTGATCGCCATCGCCCTGATCGGCGCGGTGCAGCTGGCGCTGTGGGCGCTGGCCGACGCACAACCCGGCCTGTGGACCCTGGGCGGGCTGCTGTTCGTGTTCTTCATCGGCTTCAACACGCTGGAAGCCAGCCAGCCCAGCCTGGTCTCCCGGCTGGCGCCCGCGCATGCCCGGGGCGCCGCACTGGGCGTCTACAACACGCTGCAATCCGTCGGTTTCTTCGTCGGCGGTGCGGTGGGCGGCTGGCTGGCGCGCGAGCACGGCGCCCAGGGCCTGTTCGCGGCCTGCACTGTGGCCATGCTGGTGTGGCTGGTGGTCGCCTGGCCGATGCAGGCGCCGGCGTCAGCGGGCCGGCGCTGAGCCTTCCCCGGCCGGCTCCGGCGAGGCCTGGGCGCCATCGCGCATCGAGCGCATCATGAGCTGCGACATCGTGCTGTAGAGCGGCCGGCTGATCATGCGCGAGATCAGGCTGGCCAGCAGCGCGCAGGCCATCAGGCTGAGCACCATGCTGTGGCCGTCGGTCATCTCCATCACGATGATCATGGCGGTGATCGGCGTCTGCGTCACGGCCGCCAGGAAGCCGCACATGCCCAGGGCGATCAGCGCCGCGCCGTGCGGCGAATCGAGCAGCCAGGCCACGTCCGCCCCCACCCCGGCGCCGATCGACAGGCTGGGCCCGAACAAGCCCCCGGGCACGCCTGCCCACGACGACAGCCATGAAGCCACGAACTTCAGGCCCGTGAACACCAGAGGCTGGTGCGATGCGTCCGGCTGCCCCAACTGGTCCAGCATGAGCTTGGTGTGTTCGTGCCCCCCGCCCACGGCCGTGCCGCCGCTGACGACGGCGATCACCGCCACCGCGAACCCGCAGATCGCCGCGAAGGTGACCGGGCGCTTGCGCCGGTAGGCACAGAAACGGTCGGGCAGGCCGATGAACGAGGCCAGCATGAGGCGCGACATCAACCCGCCCAGCAGCCCGCAGCCCACGGCCACCAGCGCGCCCGGCAGGAACAGGCTCCATGACAGGGCTTCGGCCCGCACCCGGCCGAAATACGACAGGTTGCCGAACGCAGACACCGCCACGAGACCCGCGATCACGATCGCCGCCAGCATCAGGCCGCTGTTGCGGTCCTGCAGGCGCCGGGACAGCTCCTCGATGGCGAACACGATGCCGCCCAGCGGAGTGTTGAAGGCCGCGGCGATGCCCGCCGCGCCACCGGCCACCAGCAGCTCGCGGTGGGTGATGCCCGAATTCGGCGACAGCCAGCGGCGCGCATGCAGCATGACCCCGGCGGCGACCTGCACGGAAGGCCCCTGACGACCGATCGACAGGCCGGCCAGCACGCCGCCCGACACCGCCACCATCTTCACCAGGCTCAGCCGCAGCGAGACAAAGCGCGAGCGCTCGCGCAAGGGCGTGGCCGGGTCCAGCGCGGTCAGGACCTGCGGCACACCCGAACCGGCCGCGCCCGGCGCCCAGCGGCGCACGGCCCAGACCACCAGCGCGGTGAGCGCGGGCGTCCACACCAGGGGCGCCCACCACCAGCCGCTGCGCAGGCCGCTGTACAGCGCGAAGGCCCCGTCGGCCAGCAGGGTGAACACCACCACCGCCAGGCCCGCCAGCACGGCATAGAGCATCACCACCGCCCGGTCCAGCCATTGGCGACCGCCGCCCATTTCATCGCGCAGGTTCTGCAGGAAGTCCGGTTCGCCTTTCATGGGGCCAGTGTATCGGCCGGCGCGGGCCGAACCGGCAGTTGCGGCACAATGGCAGGCCGCGTCCCGGCCCCGTCCGGGCCCGCTCTCTCTTCAGGACATCACCACCATGGCATCCGTCAACAAAGTCATCCTCGTCGGCAACTGCGGCCGCGATCCCGAAATCCGCTACCTGCCGTCCGGCCAGGCCGTGGCCAATGTCAGCGTGGCGACCTCCAGCCGCCGCAAGGACAAGAACAGCGGCGAGATGATCGAAGACACCCAGTGGCACCGCGTCACCTTCTACGACCGCCTGGCCGAAATCGCCGGCGAGTACGTGAAGAAGGGCCGCCCGATCTACGTGGAAGGCCGTCTGAAGTACGGCAAGTACACCGACCAGTCCGGCGTCGAGAAGAACACCGTGGACATCATCGCCACCGAACTGCAGCTGCTCGGCGGCCGTGAGGGCATGGGCGGTGGCGGCGGTGAAGAAGGCGGTGGCGGTGGCGGTTACTCGCGCCCTGCTCCCGCGCCTCGCGCCTCGGCGCCCGCGCCGCGCCAGGCCCCGCCGCCCGCACCCGCGCGCCAGTCCAGCGGCTTCGACGACATGGACGACGACATCCCGTTCTAAGTTGGAAAAACCCACTTTTTTGTGGGTAGAGGCCTGCGCTCCTTAGGGACGCAGGCCTTTTTCATGGCACGTCAATCCAGGCCGAGTTGCTCGGGCAACCGCAGCACAGCGGCGTACAAGGCATGGCGCGTCATGCAGGCGTGCGCTTCCCGCATGAGCAGGGAGCCGCGCTGCCAGTCCTGATGGATCACCACCCGCGCGAACGCGAGCGCGCCCCGTGACCCCATGTGAATCCCCGGCTCGGCCAGCTGGCGCGCTCGCTCGGTGCTCGCCCATCGGGCATGCGCCAGCTCCCGGCCCACGACCGCCCGCTGGTAGGTCTCCCTGGCCTGAACGAAACGATCGCCCATCCATTCGCCATGCAGGTCCGACGCCTCCCCCAACGCGGCCCGGTGGCGCGGCGCGTCACGCGCCAGCCGTTCGACCTCGGCAGGATCCAGGGGCACAAAAGCCGCCTCATGGGCGTTCAGCTGGGCCGGCAGCAGGCGGGTCACCCGCGTGAAGTGCCGACCCGCCGCGTCCCACAGGGACGTGGCCATCTCCACCAGGTGCCGCAAGTCCGCCTGCATCGACGAGAACTGCAACCGCTGCTCACCGGTGCCCAGCTCATCACCCCGGGCGGCCAGCAGATGCGTCACGTCCTTGAAGATCTGCTGGGTGTTCAGGCTGCCCATCAACCGGCGGCGGGCCGTGTCCACCTCGTGGCATGCGGTCAGCACCACCAGGAGCCGATCGTTGAGCCGCCGCTGCTCGACCGGAGTGCGCGCATCCCGCCCGCCTTCGCGCCGGTACACATGCTGCAGCACGTCCCGAAAACTCATGCCCTCGGTCATGCCCACCCCCATCCCCCTGGGATGGGAAGCTCCCGGCCATTCACTGTCGTCGAACGCTTCAAACATGCTGGCGTCTTTCCAGAATCGGGTTGTCGGGACACCAAGGGACCGCCTTTTAGGCAGCCCATCGGCGCTCGCTGCGCGGGGCTTTCCGTCTTCATGGGACGGGCCACGGCGTTCGCGGACGAAATTTATAACACTATAAGACTACTTATCCCTGTTTTTCGTGGGAAAGCAGGCTTTGGCACCACTGTCTCCGCCATGCCAGGAGACGCCGGCAGGTCCGGGATCCCACCGGCGTGGGCGCCGTGCGTCGCTGGCATGATGTCGGACTTCGCAGCCTCGCTGCCGGTATTCACGTCCTTGTCATGAACACAGCCATCACCCCGCCCGACGCGCCCGCTCCCGCCCAACCGGCCCGCGCACGCCGCGGCGCACGCAACAACGCCCCCCGAGCCGACGCGCGCCCCGCGCGCCAGCACCCCGTGCTCGACCAGCTCGCCCAGCTGGCGCCCGCCCTCTTCGGTGAAGTGCTCAAGCCGCTCAAACGCGGCATTTACCAGGATCTGCTCGACGCCCATCCCGGGGTGCTGGAGGCCGACAGCCTCAAGGCGGCGCTGGCGCTGCACACCCGCTCGTCCCGCTACCTGACCGTGGTGGCCTCGGGCCAGCCGCGCCACGACCTCGCCGGCCAGCCGGTCGAAGACCTGGCCCCGGAGCATGTGCACCACGCACTGATCGAGGTCTTCCGGCGCCGCCAGAGCCGCTCACCCGAAGACCTGGTACCCAAGCTGCGCCAGCGCATCGCGCTGGCCTTCGAGGCCTCGGGCCTGGGCCGGGAGGCCTATGCCACGCTGGTGCGGGGACGTGACGAAACCGTCAACACCATCACCGACGAAGCGCTGGCGGAGGCGGCCGGCCGCGCCGCACGCGACGAGGCCCTGCTGCGGGCCTTCGATGGCAGCGGACAGACGGTGGAAGCCTTTGCCGACATGTACGGCATGCCGGTGCACGAAGCCCGCCGCACGCTGGATCGCGCCCGGGCCCGCCAGACACCGCCGCGCGCCGAATGAGCCCGGCCGCCGCCACCGAATCCCCCTACGCCTGGTGGCGGCTGCTCGTCTCGCTCGCGCTCATGACGCTGGGCGGCGTGGGCATGTACTCGGTCACCGTGGTGCTGCCGCGCATCCAGGCCGACTTCGGCGTCGATCGCGGCGCGGCCTCGCTGCCTTACACGCTCACCATGGTGGGCTTCGGCATCGGCGGCATCCTCATGGGCAAGCTGTCCGACCGCTTCGGCGTGATGGTGCCGGTGCTGGGCGGCGCCGTGGGCCTGGGCCTGGGTTTCATCGCCGCCGGTGCGGCCACCACGCTCTGGCAGTTCAGCCTGGCACAGGGCCTGCTCATCGGCCTGCTCGGCACCTCGGCCACCTTCGCGCCGCTGGTGGCCGACACCTCGCGCTGGTTCGACCGCCGGCGCGGCATCGCGCTGGCAATCTGCATGAGCGGCAACTACGTGGCCGGGGCGGTCTGGCCGCCGGTGACACAGCATTTCATCGACCACGGCGGCTGGCGCGAGGCCTACACCTTCATCGGCGTGTTCTGCCTGCTCACCATGCTGCCACTGGCCCTGGTGCTGCGGCGGCGTCCGCCGCCAGAAGCGGCACCGGTGCCGGCCGCGGCCCCCGCCGGTGCGCCCGCGGCACAAAACGACCGGCCGCTTGGCCTCTCGCCCGGCACGCTGCAGGCCCTGCTGTGCGTGGCCGGCGTGTCGTGCTGCGTGGCCATGTCCATGCCGCAGGTGCACATCGTGGCCTACTGCACCGACCTCGGCTTCGGCGCCGCGCGCGGTGCCGAGATGCTTTCGGTGATGCTGGGCATGGGCGTGGCCAGCCGGTTGATCTCGGGCTGGATCTCCGACCGCATCGGCGGCCTGCGAACGCTGTTGCTGGGCTCGGTGCTGCAGGGCGTGGCCCTGCTGATGTTCCTGCCTTTCGACGGCCTGGTGCCGCTGTACCTGATCTCAGGCCTCTTCGGCCTGTTCCAGGGCGGCATCGTGCCGAGCTACGCCCTGATCGTGCGCGAGCACTTCGCGCCCATGCAGGCCGGCGTGCGCGTGGGCACGGTGCTCATGGCCACGCTGCTGGGCATGGCGCTGGGCGGCTGGATGTCGGGCGCGATCTTCGACCTGACCGGCTCCTACCGGGCCGCCTTCCTCAACGGCATCGGCTTCAACCTGCTCAACATCAGCATCGTGCTCTTCCTGTTGCGGCGCGCCCGGGCGCGCGGCATCGGCCTGGGCCGTGCGCCTCAGGGCATGGTGAAGACGGTGAGCACGCCGGTGTAGCCGTAGAGGCTGTGGTGGGCGATCTCGCCGCCGGCGAAAAACCCCACCAGCGGCACATCGCCCAGCGCACGGCGCACCACCTGAAGCTCGGCGCTGGGGCTGCCAAAATGCGGCCCTCCGCGTCCCGAGCAACTCACGTACACCGCCCCGGCGATGCGCCGCGCGGCGTGCGGCCCGGCGTCCACGTCGCTGGACGAGAGCGCCGCCGCCATCGGCAGGCCAAGCTCTTCGGGCTCGAGCTCTTCGCGCACCTCGGCGCACACGCGCACGAGGTCGGCGCGCGCGGCCGCGGCATTGCGCTCGCAAAAAGCCAGGCGCGTGCCCACCGGTACGACGTCGGCGATCGCAATGCCGCGCCGCCCCGGATCGAGACCGATCAGGTGGCGCACCAGCACCTCGGTGCCGAACTGGCCCCGCACCCGGGGCGTGGGCGTCGAGGCATCGCCCACGGGCGGCGACAGCCCCACGAGCGTGGCGCGCAGGCGTGGCATGGCGTCCTCGGGTTGTTCGAGCGAGATCACGCGCTCGCGCAACAACACATCCAGCGCGGGCTCGTCGTCGAGCATCAGCACCAGGTTGCCGTCGGATGCGGTGACCGTGCGCTCGCGGTCCACCGGCTGCGCGCCCTGGGTGACGCGCGAGATCAGGCCCACATCCGCGCCGAAGGCCACACCGCTCAGGCCCCCATGGAACACGCCGCTGGCCGCGCCCTGGCCGTCGAGGGTGCCCGCGCTGCTGAGCGAGAACTGCACGCTCTGGTGGCGGCTGGCGGCCAGCCCGCCGAACACATAGCCGCTGCGCGTGCGCTCGGCCATCTCGGCGATCAGCTCGGCCAGCTCGGGCGTGCCGCCGTCCGCATGCACCAGCGCCGTGTGCGCCTCGAAGCGGTCGGCGACCGCCGGGCGGCCGCTGGTCGAGAGCGGCGCCACGCCGCTGAACACGCGGTACTGGCCGGGGTGCAGGTCGCACAGCATCACGCACATCGCGGGCTCGTCGAAATACTCGACGTTGTTGGCCGCGATGCCCACGCCCACGGTGCCGGCCCAGTCGATCGCCTCGGACGACAGCTCACCACTCAGGTGCTTGAGGATGGCCTCGGCTTCATCCGCGTAGTGGTCGGTGATGTAGAGCAAGCCCAGGCAGGGTGATTTGGCGTACTCGGGCAGCGCCATCTGCGCGCGCAATTGCGCGAGCACGAGGGCGGCGGCCATCCGCCATTGCGGGTGGGTGGCGTGGGCGTAGGG
>NZ_JBWKZH010000122.1:0-7370 GCF_059424305.1 Hydrogenophaga sp. GW456-12-10-14-TSB4
GCCTCACCCCCACCGCCCGTTCCGCCCTGCACGCCTGAAGGAGCCACCCCATGAACACCAGCGAACACGACTTCGACTTCCTGCACGGCCACTGGTGCGTGGAGCACCACCGCCTGCGCGAACGCCTGCGCGGCTGCACCGAGTGGGAGCGCTTCGACGGCACCTGCACCGTCTGGCCCGTGCTGGGCGGCCAGGGCAATGTGGACGACAACCTGCTCCACCTGCCCGGCGGCAGCTACCGCGCGACCACGCTGCGCAGCCACAACCCGCAGACCGGCCGCTGGTCGATCTGGTGGCTGGACGGGCGCCAGCCCCACCAGCTGGACGTGCCGGTGGTGGGCCATTTCGACCGGGGCGTGGGCACCTTCTTCGCCGAAGACGTTCTCGACGGCCGCCCGATCCGCGTGCGCTTTCGCTGGACCGGCACACAGACCGCCTCGCCGCTCTGGGAGCAGGCGTTTTCGGCCGACGCCGGCCGCAACTGGGAGGCCAACTGGACGATGCGGTTTCACCGGCTGCCGGGGCGCTGAAACAGGCCGCCTGGGACGGTCCCCAGCACCTCGCCGGGCGCGCCTGCGGCGCCCCACATGTACTACCAATGATGTAATATCCACACCGAGTTCAATCAATTGTTCAACATTGAATTCAACTTTAGCAAATGATTTTCACCTTCTTTCAGAGGAGTTTGACGATGATTTCAGCCATCAACGACCGCCATGTGGATGTTGATTTTTCCTACGATATTTCCCGGGAAGAGCATGCGAAGCGTTGGAAACAACGCGGCAACAAGAAAGAGTTCGAGGACATGGAGCAGTTTCTGGCACAGAAGGAACAACAGGGCCTTCTCTTCGAAGGGGCCGGCGTGAGCCATCAGCCGGTCAACACGCACGACGTCAATGGATTGCTTCAGCAGGTCGAGAATTCCCTGTTCCCCTATCTCCCCTACAACCCCTTCGGCGGTTACCAACCCCAGCGATATCTGGTGATGGAGTTCATGCGCTATGGGGTTGAGATTGGAATGGAAATTGAAATTGCACACCTCAGAAACAATGTCGATTTCGGGTTCCCCCACCCCGTCATACCGCTAGAAAACAAGAAGGTCTGCGTCCCGTCCGAATGCCACCTGGAAGATCCCAATCAGCCGACGCCCTGCCAACCCAGGCCAGAGCATGAGATCGCCGAGCTTTTCGAGCAGCTCATCCAGTGCCTGGACAACAATGAAAATGAATACCAAATAATTCAAAGATACATCATTTTCAACAAATCCGTGGCCGCAAACAAACCTTCATATTTTGAACCTCACCCCCTGAACCGGTACTTCGTCGCACTGTCGCCTGCCCACCACCAGTTGCTGTACGCCACCATCGTGAAGCATGCACCCCAGTATGAGATTGCCTTCCTGAAGAAATGCCAACTCAAGGCACTGACCTGCAACATGAGCCAGCCGGAGCTGATTTCATGGTTGCAGCGCATCTTGCAACTGGAGGAATCACCGGGAAAAAAGTACCGCCCCTATCACATACTAGAAAGCATTCAAGATACTTCAGAGAAACTTCTTTCCCTGCTGATCAATTTCATCGCAGACAAAGAATCACCCCCCGATCTGAGGATATTAATTCTGAATCTTACGCCGCAATCCATTTTGATCCATACCAGCCTTCTCATAGGCACCACGCTGAAATCTTCATTCCTAGCAGGTCACGCAAACGTCGATTTCTGTGAAAAATTGATCGAATTCAGCACGCTGCTCAAGATCCACCTCAAAGGTTGCGCCCCATCGAGCAATTACAAAAAATGGAAGCAGGGCATGCTGTTCGAGTTGCGCAGCGCCCATGCTCAAAAGAGCTGTCTCGGCTGGAAGAATCTGCCCCAATATGAAAAGCTCAAGAAAGAGCATCCCGATTTCTACAAACAATTCACGGAATTGAAGAAACTGTTCAAGTAAAGGGCCGGTCGCGACGCCATCTGCACAGGGCGGTCGCACGGCACGGCCGCGATGCCGTCTCAATTTGAGAATGATTGGTGGGCGCGACGGGTTTTCAGGGTTAACCCGCAAATCACCGCCCGGGCGGCGTGCTCAACTTGTTGGTGCCCCATCACAACAAGGAGACAAGCATGCAGGTTCAACTCAGGGTCAACGGCAAAGCCGTGACCATCGACGCGCCGCCCCACACGCTGTTGGTCCAGGCGATCCGCGAACACCTCAAGCTCACCGGCACCCACGTCGGTTGCGACACCGCCCAGTGCGGCGCCTGCACGATCTTGCTGGACGGGCGCGCGGTCAAGTCGTGCAACATGCTGCTGCCCCAGGCGGCCGGTTGTGAGGTCACCACCATCGAGGGCCTGGCAGCCGCCGACGGCACCATGCACCCGATGCAGGCGGCATTCAAGGAGTGCCACGGCCTGCAGTGCGGCTTCTGCACCCCGGGCATGGTGATGAGCTCGGTGAGCCTGTGCAAGTCGAACCCGGGCGCCACCGGCGCCGAGATCCGCGAGCTGCTCGAAGGCAACCTGTGCCGCTGCACCGGTTACCAGAACATCGTCAAGGCCGTGCAGCAAGGTGCTGCCGCCATGAAGGCCTGAGGAGAACGACCATGGGTGCTTCCGACTTCTCCAAACTCCCCCACATCGGTGAATCGCTCAAGCGCAAGGAGGACTACCGCTTCCTCACCGGCGCCGGCCAGTACACCGACGACATCGTGCTGCCCAACATGCACCACGCGGTGTTCGTGCGCTCGCCGCACGCGCACGCCAACATCCGCAAGATCGACAAGGCCGCCGCGCTCAAGGCGCCGGGCGTCATCGGCGTGCTCGACGGCAACGACGTGGCCGGCGACAAGATCGCCGGCCTGCCCTGCGGCTGGCTCATCACCGACACCGCCGGCCAGCCCATGAAAGAGCCGCCCCACCCCATCCTGGCCTTCGGCAAGGTGCGCTACGTGGGCGACCACGTGGCCATGGTGGTGGCCGACACGCTGGAAAACGCCAAGAACGCCGCCGAGCTGGTGGACGTGGACTACGAGCCGCTGGCTGCCGTGGTGGACGTGCGCGATGCCATGAAGCCGGGTGCGCCCGCGCTGCACGAGGCCGCCGCCGACAACCACTGCTACAAGTGGGCCATCGGCGACAAGGGCCAGGTGGACGCCGCGTTCAACGGCGCCGCGCACGTGACCAAGATCGACCTGGTCAACAACCGCCTCGCGCCCAACCCGATGGAGCCGCGCGCGGCCATCGCCAGCTACAACCGCGCGGGCGACGACTACACGCTCTACGTGGCCAACCAGAACCCGCACGTGGAGCGCCTGCTGATGACGGCCTTCGTGCTCGGCCTGCCCGAGCACAAAGTGCGCGTGATCGCGCCCGACGTGGGCGGCGGCTTCGGCGCCAAGATCTTCCTGTACGCCGAAGACGTGTGCCTCACCTGGGCCTCGAAGAAGCTCAACTGCGCGATCAAGTGGACCTGCGACCGCTCCGAAGCCTTCCTGAGCGACGCGCACGGCCGCGACCACGTGACGCACGCCGAGATGGCGCTGGACAAGGACGGCCACTTCCTCGCCTTCCGCGTGCACACCGACGCCAACCTCGGTGCCTACCTCTCCACCTTCTCCACCGCCGTGCCCACCATCCTGTACGCCACGCTGCTCGCGGGCCAGTACAAGACGCCGCAGGTCTACGTGGAGGTGGACGCCTGGTTCACCAACACCTCGCCGGTGGACGCCTACCGCGGTGCCGGCCGGCCCGAGGCGACCTACCTGCTGGAGCGCATCGTGAGCCGCTGCGCGTGGGAGACCGGCCTGTCGCAGGACGAGATCCGCCGCCGCAACTTCATCACCGAGTTCCCCTACCAGACCCCGGTGGCGCTGCAGTACGACACCGGTGACTTCCCGGCCTGCATGGCCCAGGCCAACGAACTGGCCGAGGTGGCCAGCTTCGAGCAGCGCAAGGCCGCCTCCAAGGCCAAGGGCCTGCTGCGCGGCGTGGGCTACAGCAGCTACATCGAGGCCTGCGGCCTGGCGCCGTCGAACGTGGCGGGCGCGCTCGGCGCGCGCGCCGGCCTGTTCGAGTGCGGCGAGGTGCGTGTGCACCCCACCGGCAGCGTGACGGTGTTCACCGGCTCGCACAGCCACGGCCAGGGCCACGAGACCACCTTCGCGCAGGTCGTGGCCTCGCGCCTGGGGCTGGACCCCTCGCAGGTGGACATCGTGCACGGCGACACCGGCCGCGTGCCCTTCGGCATGGGCACCTACGGCTCGCGCTCCATCTCGGTGGGCGGTGCGGCCATCATGCGGGCGCTGGACAAGATCGAGGCCAAGGCCAAGAAGATCGCGGCCCACCTCATGGAAACCGGCGACGCCGACGTGGACTTCGCCAACGGCGAGTTCACGGTGAAGGGCACCGACAAGAAGGTCACCTTCGGCCAGGTCGCACTCACCGCCTACGTGCCGCACAACTACCCGCTGGACAAGCTGGAGCCGGGCCTGAACGAGACCGCGTTCTACGACCCGACCAACTTCACCTTCCCGGCCGGCACGCACATCTGCGAGGTGGAGATCGACCCGAACACCGGCGTGGTGCGCATCGACCGCTTCACCGCGGTGGACGACTTCGGCACCATCATCAACCCCATGATCGTGGAAGGCCAGGTGCACGGCGGCCTGGTGCAGGGCATCGGCCAGGCGCTGCTGGAGCACTGCGTGTACGACCGCGACACCGGCCAGCTCGTCACCGGCTCCTTCATGGACTACGCCATGCCGCGCGCCGACGACGTGCCCGACTTCAAGCTCGGCCACGTGGTCACGCCCTGCACCACCAACCCGCTGGGCACCAAGGGCTGCGGCGAGGCCGGTGCCATCGGCTCGCCGCCGGCGGTGATCAACGCCGTGCTGGACGCCCTCGCGCCCCTGGGCGTGAAGGACATCGACATGCCCGCGAGCCCCAGCCGCGTCTGGGAAGCCATCCAACGGGCCAAGGCCTGAACCGGAGGAGACACACCATGTACGCATTCACACTCGAACAGCCCAAGACCCTGGCCGATGCCAAGCGCTTCAGCGGCGCGGGCGCGCAACCCCTGGCCGGCGGCCAGACCCTGATCGCCTCCATGAAGCAGCGCCTGCTGCGCCCGGAGAACCTGGTCGACCTCGGCGGCGTGGCCGAACTGCGCGGCGTCAAGGTCGAGGGCCAGGCCCTGGTCATCGGCGCCATGACCTGCCACCAGGACGTGGCCAACAATGCTGACGTGCGCAAGCACATCCCCGGGCTGGCCGCGCTGGCCGACGGCATCGGTGACCGCCAGGTGCGCGCGCGCGGCACCATGGGCGGCTCGGTGGCCAACAACGACCCGGCCGCCTGCTACCCCAGCGCCGTGCTGGGCCTGGGCGCCACCGTGGTGACCGACCGGCGCCAGATCGCGGCCGACGACTTCTTCCAGGGCCTGTACACCACCGCGCTGGAGCCGGGCGAGATCATCACCGCGATCCGCTTCCCCATCCCCACCAAGGCGGCCTACGCCAAGTTCCGCCAGCCGGCCTCGCGCTTCGCGCTGGTGGGCGTGTTCGTGGCGCTCACGCCCTCGGGCCCGCGCGTGGCCATCACCGGCACCGGCAACGGCGTGTTCCGCCATGCCGGCCTGGAAGCGGCCCTGGCCAAGAGCTTCACGCCCGAAGCCGTGAAGGACGTAAAGATCGACGCCGGCGACATGAGCGGCGACCTGCACGCCAGCGCGGCCTACCGGGCGCACCTGGTGACGGTGCAGACGCAGGTGGCGGTGCGTCACGCCAACGGATGACCCGGGTGCCCGACGACACCGGCAGCATCGACGGCCTCAGCCACGCCCTGCAGGGCGTGGGCTACCACGCTCCCCGGCGGCTGGCCACCGCTGTATTTCTCGCAATGCGCCTGCAGCGCCCGCTGCTGCTCGAAGGCGAGCCCGGGGTGGGCAAGACCGAGCTGGCCAAGGCGCTGGCCAAGGTGCTGGGCCGCCCGCTGTTGCGCCTGCAGTGTTACGACGGCATGGAGCAGCGCGAGGCGCTCTACGAGTGGAACCACACCGCGCAGCTGCTGCACATGCGCGCGGCGCAGGCCACGGCCACGCCCGACGAGATCGAGCGCGAGGTCTACCAGGCGCGTTACCTGATCCGCCGCCCGCTGCTGCAGGCCTTGCAGACGCCGGAGCCGGGCGCGGTGTTGCTGATTGACGAGGTGGACCGGGCCGACGAGCCGTTCGAGGCCTTTCTGCTCGAGTACCTGGGCGAGTACCAGGTGAGCATTCCCGAGCTCGGCACCATCAAAGCCGTGGCGGCGCCGCTGACCATCCTCACCAGCAACCGCACGCGCGACCTGAACGACGCGGTGAAGCGCCGTTGTCTGTACCAGTGGCTGGACTACCCCGAGCGCGAGCGCGAGCTGGCCATTGTGAAAAGCCAGGTGCCCGAGGCGAGTGCGGCGCTGACCGAGCAGGTCACGCGCTTTGTCTCCCGTCTGCGCAACCAGCCATTCGCCAACGCCTTTCAGCGCAGTCCCGGCATCGCCGAGAGTGTGGAATGGGCCAAGGCCCTGGTGGCGTTGGACACACTGACGCTGGACCCCGAAGTGATCCAGGACACCGCTGGCATCCTCTTCAAGCAGCGGGAGGATGTGGCGGCTCTGTTGCCGATGCTGGATCAGTTGTTGGCGCCTGAGCCTGTGTGATGGTTGTGGAAGCTTTGCACGCCTGCATGTCACTCTCGACGGATGGTGGTGTTGACGAAGGGACGGTGGCGGACCCGGGCAGTCGCCCGCGAGCAGCGCCGGAGAACGCGGACCACGCCAGCCGTCAGCGCGAGGCGCAAGGCATAAAAAAACAAGGACAGCCGTGATCCTGGGCGACGCCAGAAGCGGGAAACTCCCCGACCACATCACCGCCTTCGGCAGGGCCTTGCGGCGAGCCGGTGTACCCGTGGACAGCAGCCGCGTCGTCCTCGCCGTCACCGCCGCACAAGCCGTGGGCCTGGAGCGCAGAGACGACCTGCGCGCCGCCCTCGAAGCCGTCATGGTCAGCCGCCAGCAGGACATCGGCGTCTTCGGCGAAATGTTCGAGGCCTTCTTCCGCAACCCCGAACTCGCCCAGCAACTGCTCGCCCAGATGCTCCCCAAAGCCGCCAAAGCCCACCCCGTGCGGCGCAAAGCCCGCGTGCAGGAGGCCCTCAGCGTCGCCGGCCTCAAAGCACGCACCCCCAACCAGGGCGAAACCGAACTCAAGTTCGACGCCGCCATGACCGCCAGCGACCAGCAGCGCCTGCGCCACGCCGACTTCGCCGGCCTCTCCGCCAGCGAATTCCGCCTCGTCGAACAACTCGTGCGCGACATCCCCCTGCCCCTGCCCCCCGTGCGCT
>NZ_JBWKZH010000123.1:0-7326 GCF_059424305.1 Hydrogenophaga sp. GW456-12-10-14-TSB4
GGGTTACGCGGGGGGGATGAGCAGGCTTTCGTAGTCCTGGGGGTTCAGCACATGCGGGTAGTGGCCTCCGGTGGGCAGACTCACATGGCGAGCCCCGGGGTATTGCTGGCGCAAACGCTCGCGCACGTTGGGCGGAATCAGCGGGTCGTCGTCGCAATCGAGCACCGTGATGGCCGTGTCGGGCAAGGGCAGGGGCGGGCAGGCCTGCGAACGTACCACGCCCAGAAAGCGCGCCTGCAGATTGACCGGCGATTGCCGTTCGGCCAGCATGATCTCCTGCAGCTGCTGCAAGGGTGCCGTGGGCGCGGCGCGCACGCGCGTCAGCCATTCGGCATGCAGGTCCTGCGCGCTGATGCGCTCCACGAACTCGCGGTCGAACATCGGGTTGGAGGCCAGGTCCGTGCCGTCCACAAAGCCGTTGCCCAGCACCAGCGAGGTCACGTTCTGCGGATGGCGCAAGCCATAGAACTGCAGCCAGTAGGCCGAGAACGAAGAGCTCACCAAGCGTCCGGGGGGGAGTTCGAGGTGCTTGACCACGGCGGCCAGTCCGTCGGCGAGCTGCGCTGGATCGGACAGCGCCGGGTAGGTGACCGCGATCAGGCGCAGGCGCTGACCGAGCGAGAGCAGGGTGCGAACGAACATCGCACTGTCACCGACCGACCCCGGCAGCAGGATGGTGGCGGGGCCGTCGGCCTGCGTGTCCAGCCAGCGCCACTCATGTCCGTCGACCGTCAGTGAACGCCAGGTGTAGAGGGCCTCGAGTTGCGACAGCGATTCGCGCATGGCGGGCTCAGAATTGGCCGTTGGCATCGACGTAACCCTTGGCCTTCAGTTCTTCCATGGCCTGAGGCGAAAACTCCGCCTCGGGCTGGTTGCCCCCGATCACGAACAGCAGCCAGTGCGTGCTGTTGGGCTCTTCAAAGGTGATGTTCTCGAAGCGGCGCTGCACGCCGGCGGGAAATGAGATCACGTCGCGCGGGCCCAGCTCGAACGACTCCACGCGGTCGTCCACTTCCCACGAGCAGCGCCAGCGGCCCGTCAGCGGCATGAAGGTCTCGTTGGTGTCGTGGTTGTGCATCATCGGGCCCTTGCCGGGTGAGGTCTCGCACATGCCCAGGTTGAAGCCTTCGTTGATCTTGATCGCCGCATTGCGCGCGGAGTTCGCACCCACGGGCGAGTGCTTGTCCGGGTCGCCTTCGGGCGGCTGAAAGCCGATCACGTTGTACAGCGTGCGGACGGCGCTGGGGTAGCGGCTGTCGGGCAGGCCGCCGTCGGAGCCTTTGAGCTCGCTGAACAGGGCGACGCGCTTGCGCATCTCTTCGCGGGTGACACGGATGGTGGGGATCTTGCCCATGGTGGTTGCTCCTTGGAACTTTGAGAAAGGGACGTGCCGGGCGCCTGCGGCGCGAACGTCGTTTGAAATCGCGGGTCATGTGCTTGTCTCCCATGCCCGCTCGTGAACGTGCGGATTAAAGACGCAGCACGGCCAGGGGGCAATTGGCCTTGCCGATAGCCGTTATCGGTCTCTCGATGGGCACAATGGGGCCGGGAGATGCAGGGCCGGCCAGAGCCCCACCACAAGGATTTGCCCCATGCGATTGCGCGACGCCGACCTGAACCTCCTCGTCGCTTTCGACGCCTTGATGCGCGAGTGCCACGTGACTCGCGCGGCCAACCTGCTCGACATCAGCCAGTCCTCCATGAGTCTGGCGCTGGCCAAGCTGCGTGTGCTGTTCCATGATCCGCTGCTCATCAAGTCAGGCAACGCGCTCATCCCCACGGTGCGTGCACGCGAACTTATTCCGCAGGTGGAGCAGGTGTTGCGCAGCGTGGACGTGTTGATTCACGAACACGCGCCGTTTGATCCGGCGCACGCCAGCCAGGTGATCACGATGATCGCGGTGGACTACATCGACTTCGTGGTCATGCCCACGCTCATGGAGGCGCTCGAGCGCGAAGCGCCCGATGTCTCGCTGCGCCTCATCAACCCCAACCCGCGCCGGCTGGGCGAGATCATGAGCCGGGGAGACATCGATTTGGCACTGTCCTACTTTCCCACGCCGCCGGAGAACATCCGGACGCGTCCGCTGTTCACCGACCGTCTGGTGGGCATTGCGCGAACCGGCCACCCGATGTTCGAGCGCCCGCTGTCGCTGGAGCGCTTCTGCGAATACGGCCACGTGGCCATTGAGCCGGGAGAGGGCGCCACCATGTACAACGCGCTGGTGGACGACGCGCTGCAGAACGTCGGCATGCAGCGCCGTGTGGTGCTGTCCAAGCCCACTTTCCTCGGCGTGCCTTTCGTGATCGCGCAGACCGACCTCATCGCCACGCTACCGGAGCGGCTGGTGCAGCGCTTCACGGACATCGCCCCTGTGCGCATCTTCGAGCCGCCCCTGCCGCTGGAGCGGCTCAACGTCGTTCTGATGTGGCACGACCGCACCCACAACAACCCGCTGCATCGCTGGGTGCGCGAACTGGTCGTCAAACTGTTTGCGCGTTGAGCATGCCCTCAGCGGTATTGCGCCGCCGAGATGAACTCGCTGAAGGTCTCGCACCAGACCACGACGGTGTTGTAGGCCGTCAGGTCTGTGCCGGGTGGCAGCGCGACGATGAAGTTGTCGAAGGTTTTCACATCGCCCACGCGCAGTGCCTGGGCCTTGAGCTGCAGGAACTCGGCCTCGTCCTGCACGAAGGCCGGCGCGAGGTACAGCTTGTAGTCGGGCCCGGGTGCGAGCCGGCCCATGAGCGCGACAGCCGCCGGCCCCACCGACACCGCGCCTTCACCCCAGTGCAGGGCGTCGCTGCCGGCCAGGTCGCGCCGGAATTGACCGCTGAACTGAGCTTGCTTGGCAAGCGCGCTCACTTCGGTTGCTGGAGGCGCAGGCGGTGCAATCAGGATGGGCAGAACGTAGACGCCCGCGGCAAAGCCCATGAGCGCCACCATGGTGTGGGTCGCGAGCAGGAGCAGCGCCTTTTTCATGGTGCCGTTGTACATCAGATCCGGCGACCTAGAATCGGTTTCTTTTCCGATCGCCATGCTCCGCTACCACACCGTCCCCGTCACCGCCTTCGCGCAGAACTGTTCCCTCGTCTGGTGCGACGACACCCTGGAGGCGGCGGTGATCGATCCCGGCGGCGATCTGGATCGCCTGCTGGCCGAGGTGAAGCGGCTGGGCCTGAACCTCAAGGCGATCTGGCAGACCCATGCGCACATCGACCACGCGGGCGGCACCGCCGAGCTGGCGCGCCGCCTGAGCCTGCCCATCATCGGCCCGCACCCGGGCGACCAGTTCTGGATTTCGGGCCTGCCGCAACAAGGCGCGATGTTCGGCTTTCCGCCGGCCGAGGTCTTCACCCCCACGCGCTGGCTGGACGACGGCGACACGGTGCAGATCGGCCACTGCACGCTCAACGTGCGGCACTGCCCGGGTCATACGCCGGGCCATGTGGTGTTCCATTCCCCCGAGGCCAAACGCGCCTTCGTGGGCGATGTGCTGTTCGCCGGCAGCATCGGTCGCACCGATTTCCCGCAGGGCAATCACCAGCAATTGATCGACAGCATCACCGAGCGCCTCTGGCCCATGGGCGACGACACCGTGTTCATTCCGGGCCATGGGCCGGAGAGCACGTTCGGCCGGGAGCGCCAGAGCAACCCGTACGTGCGCGGGACCTGAGTTCAGCCTTTGCGGGCCTGTTCGTACAGGCCCTGCACCTTGGGCACGTTGGCTTCCAGCTCGCGGATGCGGTCGGGGCCGCTGGGGTGGGTCGAGAGGAAACTGGCGCCCGAGCCCCCGCCGTTGGCGGCCATCTTCTGCCACAGGCTCACGCTGGCCCGGGGCTGGAAGCCCGAGCGGGCCGCGAGTTCGAGGCCGACCAGATCGGCCTCGGTTTCGTCCTCGCGGCTGAACTTCAGGGTGAGCAGCTGCGTGCCCAGGTTGGCGGCCACGTCGCCCAGCTGGCCCAGGCCCAGCAGCTGGGCTGCGATGGACAGGCCGATGCCGGTGGCGTTGCTCTTGGCCACGCGCGAGCGGGCGTGCTCGCGCAGCGCATGCGCCATTTCGTGGCCCATGATCATCGCGGTCTCGTCGTCCGTGAGGCTGAGCTTTTCCAGGATGCCGGTGTAGAACGCGATCTTGCCGCCGGGCATGCAGAAGGCGTTGATCTGCGCGCTCTGGATCAGGTTGACTTCCCACTTCCACTGCGTGGCGCGCGAGTTCCACTGCGCCGAATGGGGAATGATGCGCCGCGCGATGGTGCGCAGCCGCTGCACCTGGGGGTGGCTGTCGGGCATCAACACCTTCTTGGCGTTGGCCTCGGCCATCATCTGCCCGTACTGCTGGCCGGCGGCGCTTTCCAGCTCATCGGCCGGGACCAGCTTGCGCAGCGCCGAACCTTCGCCCACGTTCACTTGCGCGACGGCCGGCAGGGCCGACGCCGCCGCGGCGGCGGTGCCCGCCAGCACAAAGGCGCGCCGCGCCGACCACACGTGTTCGGGCCGCGGGGTCTCGGGGGCGGGGGACTTCAGGTCGCAGAGCAGGCACATGCGTGAATAATAGACAAAGCCGGGCGTTTGTGCCTGCACCTTTTTTTCTTTTATCCACTTCCATGTCCGTGCCCCCCACCTTGCCGCAGGCTGCCCCCACGGACGTTGACACCACCGCCCGACCCACCTGGGGCGAGACCTTGCGGGTGTACCTGGAGCCGGCCAGCCTGCGCATGTTCGCGCTCGGGTTCTCCGCCGGCCTGCCGCTGCTGCTGGTGCTGGGCACGCTGAGCTTTCGCCTGCGCGAGGCCGGGCTGGACCGCACCACCATCGGTTACCTGAGCTGGGTCGGCCTGGCCTATGGCTTCAAGTGGTGCTGGGCACCGCTGGTCGACCGCCTGCCCATCCCGTTGCTCACGCGCTGGCTGGGCCGGCGGCGCAGCTGGTTGCTGCTGTCGCAGGCGCTGATCATGGCCTCGCTGGTGGGCATGGCCCTGGCCGACCCCCGCACCGAGCTCCAGCTGGTGGTGTGGTTTGCGCTGGCGGTGGCCTTCGCCTCGGCCACGCAGGACATCGCGCTCGACGCCTTCCGCATCGAGTCGGCCGACGTGCGCCACCAGGGCGCGCTCGCCGCCACCTACCAGACCGGTTACCGCCTGGCCATGATCTGGGCCGGGGCCGGCGTGCTGTGGATCGCCGCGCGCGCGGAAATCGCGCCCGCCGCCGTGGCGGCCGCGCCGGGTGCGCTCTACCAGCAGGCCGCCTGGACCACCGCCTACCTGGTGATGGCCGCGAGCATGCTGGTGGGCGTGTTCACCGTGCTGTTCTCGCGCGAGCCCGCGCGCGTGGCCTTGCCGCCGGCGAAGAACGCCGCCGACTGGCTGCGCGGCGCGCTGATCGAGCCGTTCGCCGATTTCCTGCGGCGCTATGGCCGGCAGGCGCTGCTGATCCTGGCGCTGATCGGCGTCTACCGCATCAGCGACGTGGTGATGGGCATCATGGCCAACCCCTTCTACGTGGACATGGGCTACACCAAGGACGAGGTGGCGGCGGTGACCAAGGTGTTCGGCGTCATCATGACGCTGGTCGGCGCCTTCATCGGCGGGGCGCTGTCGCTGCGCCTGGGGGTGATGCGGGTGCTCATGCTCGGGGCGGTGCTCTCGGCCGCGAGCAACCTGCTGTTCGCCTGGCTGGCGGGGCATGGGCACGACGTGACCGCGCTGATTCTGGTGATCTCGGCCGACAACCTGAGTGCCGGCGTGGCCTCGGCCGCCTTCATCGCCTACCTCTCGGGCCTGACCAATGTGCGCTACTCGGCCACGCAGTACGCGCTGTTCAGTTCGATGATGCTGCTGGCACCCAAATGGCTGGCGGGCTACTCGGGCGCTTTCGTGGATGCCTACGACTACCCGACCTTCTTCATCGCCACGGCCTGCCTGGGCGTGCCGGTGCTGTTGCTGATCTGGCTGGCCACGCGCCTGGCGCCGGTCGAGCCCAAGGCCTGACGTTCAACCCTCCAGCAAGGCCTTGACGGCTGGCTTCTGCACCTTGCCCAGCGCGGTCTTGGGCAAGGCCGCGACGCGGTGCCAGCGGCGGGGCCACTTGTAGCGCGCCAGCCGGCCGTCCAGAAAGCCCTGCAGCGTGTCGGCCCAATCCGCGGCCGCGCCGTCGCGCAGCACCACCACGGCCACCACCGCCTCGCCCCAGCGCGGGTCGGCCTGGCCGACCACGGCGCACTCGGCCACCCAGGGGTGCTGCACCAGCAGGTTCTCGATCTCGGCGGGGTAGATGTTCTCGCCGCCCGAGATCAGCATGTCCTTGGCGCGGCCGACCACGGTGTAGCTGCCATCGGCCGCTTGCTGCGCGAGGTCGCCGCTGTGGAAGAAGCCCTCGGCATCGCAGGCGGCCTGATCCGGCCAGTAGCGCCGCACCACGTTGGGCGCGCGAAGCCACAGCTCGCCGACTTCGCCGGCGCGCACCGGCTCGCCGGCCGGGTCGCGCAGCGTCACCGTCACCCCCGGTGCTGGCCAGCCGCAGGTCCCGAGGTGGCTGGCCGCGTGGGCGGGCGGCAGGGCGATGGAGAACGGGCCGGTCTCGGTGCTGCCGTACACGTTGCACACCGGCACGCCGCGCGCGTGGCAGGCCTCGATGAGGGGGGCGGGCAGCAGGCTGGAGCCGGCCCAGATGGCGCGCAGGCCGCCGAGGTCGGTGCCCGGCCAGTCGGCGTGGGTGGTGAGCGCCTGCAGCGTGGCGGGCACCTGCAAAGTCAGGGTGGGGCGGTCTTCGCGCAGGCTGCGCAGGGTGGCCGCGGCGTCGAAGCGGCTGTGCAGCAGCACCTGCGCACCCACCGAGAGCGCGGGCAGGGTCTGGATGCACAGGCCGCCGACGTGGAACAGCGGCAGCACGGTCAGCACCGTGTCGTGTTCGGTCAGCGCCTGCACCTGGGCGGCGGTCGCCATGTTGGCCAGCAGATTGCCCTGGGTGTGCACCGCGCCCTTGGGCAGGCCGGTGGTGCCCGAGGTGTAGACCAGCAGCGCCGGATGGTCGCCGCCGCCGATGTCCTCGACGCCCACGGCCACCGGGTCGAGCGGCAGCCCATCCAGGTGGATCGGGGCGGGGTGCGCGAGTGCGCGGGCCGCTTCGGCCAGGGCCGTGTCGTGGATGAGCAGGGCGGGGCGGCAGTCCTGCAGCAGGGCGGCCCACTCGGCGGGCGAGAGGCGGTGGTTCAGCGGCACGAGCAGCGCGCCCAGGCGCGCCAGCGCAAAGAGCAGGGCGATCTGTGCCGGGTGGTTCAGGCCCAGCCAGGCTACCCGGTCGCCCCCCCGCCCCCCCTGGGTGCG
>NZ_JBWKZH010000124.1:0-7098 GCF_059424305.1 Hydrogenophaga sp. GW456-12-10-14-TSB4
CCAAAGGCGTCGTGCACGAAGATGTCGCACAGGGCGCCCAGCTTTTTCGCCAGTTCGGGGCTGTTCTTCTTCTCGCCCACGTTGAGGCGGCAGTTCTCCAGCAGCACGACTTCGCCGGGGGCGACGGAGAAGTCACCGTCGATCCAGTTGGCGACCAGGCGCACCGGGCGGTCCAGCAGCTCGCCCAGGCGCGCGGCCACAGGGGCGAGCGAGTCTTCGGGCTTGAAGGCGCCTTCGGTGGGGCGACCCAGGTGGCTGGTGACCATCACCGCCGCGCCCGCGCCCAGCGCCAGCTGGATGGCCGGCAGGCTCGCGCGGATGCGCGTGTCTTCCGTGATCTCGCCGCCGGGCGACAAGGGCACGTTGAGATCGGCGCGGATGAAGACGCGCTTGCCGCGCGCGAAGCCACTCGCGCACACGTCGCCGAAACGCAGCGCGCTCATGCGAGACCGCCCACGACGCGAACCATCTCCAGGCATTTGTTGGAGTAGCCCCATTCGTTGTCGTACCAGCTCACGACCTTGATGAAGGTCTTGTCCAGCGCAATGCCGGCGTCGGCGTCGAAGATCGAGGTGCGCGTGTCGCCCCGGAAGTCCGTCGCCACCACCTTGTCCGTCGTGTAGCCCAGCACGCCCTTCAAGGCGCCTTCGCTCTGCGCCTTCATCTCCGCGCAGATCTCATCAAACGTCGCTTCCTTGTTCAGCTCCACCGTCAGGTCCACCACCGACACGTCGGAAGTCGGCACCCGGAAGCTCATGCCCGTGAGTTTCTTGTTGAGCTCGGGGATCACCACGCCCACGGCCTTGGCCGCGCCCGTGCTGCTGGGGATGATGTTTTCCAGGATGCCGCGGCCACCGCGCCAGTCCTTGTTGCTCGGGCCGTCCACCGTCTTCTGCGTGGCCGTGGCCGCGTGCACCGTGGTCATCAGCCCGCGCTTGATGCCCCACTTGTCGTTGAGCACCTTGGCGATCGGCGCCAGGCAGTTGGTGGTGCACGAGGCGTTGGAGATGATGGCCTCGCCCTTGTAGGTCTTGTCGTTCACGCCAAAGACGAACATCGGGGTGTCGTCCTTGGAGGGGGCCGACAGGATCACCTTCTTCGCACCCGCGTCCAGGTGCTTCTGGGCCGTGACCTTGTCCAGGAACAGACCGGTGGATTCGATCACCACGTCGGCGCCGACTTCGGCCCACTTCAGGTTGGCCGGATCGCGCTCCTGCGTCAGGCGGATCTTCTTGCCGTTGACGATCAGCGTGTTGCCTTCGACCGAGACCGTGCCCTTGAAGCGGCCGTGCACGCTGTCGTACTGCAGCATGTAGGCCAGGTAGTCGGGCTCGAGCAGGTCGTTGATCGCCACCACTTCAATGTCGTTGAAGTTCTGGATGGCGCTGCGCAGCACGTTGCGGCCAATGCGGCCGAAGCCGTTGATGCCGAGGCGGAGGGGTTGTCGGGTGGTCATGGTCAGTGCAAAAGAGCGGAGAGGTTGTCGATGACGCGGT
The DNA here is from genome assembly GCF_059424305.1 of Hydrogenophaga sp. GW456-12-10-14-TSB4. Lineage (NCBI taxonomy): Bacteria > Pseudomonadati > Pseudomonadota > Betaproteobacteria > Burkholderiales > Comamonadaceae > Hydrogenophaga > Hydrogenophaga sp. GW456-12-10-14-TSB4. The sequence goes on from NZ_JBWKZH010000124.1 coordinate 1,497, forward strand.
CGGGCGCGCAGGCGGTGATGGGCTCACCCATGTTGTAGCCATAGGGCAGGGCCCAGACGCGCACGCCGGCGTTGCGCGCGGTGGCGACGTCGATGGACGAATCGCCCACGAAGAGCGCGCGCTCGGGCGGCACCTGGAACAACGCCAGGCAGCTGTGGATGCCGGCCGGGTCGGGCTTCTTGGTCGGCAGGGTGTCGCCACTGATCACGCGGTGAAACAGGGGCGCGAGCCGGTGCGCGTCCATCACGGTGGCGGTGTAGCGGCTTTCCTTGTTGGTGACGACGGCGAGTTTCACGCCGCGCTCGCGCAGGGCGGTGAGGGTTTCGCGCACCTGGGGGTAGAGCTGGCTGCGCGTGCCGCAGCGGCGCTGGTAGTGGCGGTCGAACTCGGCGGCGATCAGCGGCAGGGCGCTGCTCGCGCGCACCACGTCCACCCCGGTCTTGCCGGCCGAGGCCAGGGCCTGGATCAGCAGCTCGCGCGTGCCGTGGCCGATCCAGCGCTCCACCTGCACCTGCGAGACGGCGGGCAGGTCGAAGCGCACCAGGGTGTCGTTGACGGCGTCGCCGATCTCGCCAGCGGTGGCGACCAGCGTGCCGTCGAGGTCGAACATCGCCAGGTCCACGGCGCTCATGCTGCCTCCGCCTCGATGCCTGCACGCACACGGGGGCGCGGGTGCAGCAGCGCGCGCACCTCGTCGGCCACGCGCGCGGCGGTGATGCCGAAGTGCGCGTACAGGTCTTTCGCGGGGGCCGATTCGCCAAACGTGCTCATGCCGACCACGCGGCCGCTGCGGCCCACGTACTTGCGCCAGAAGTCGGGGTGCGCGGCCTCCACCGCCACGGCGGGCAGCGCGGGCGGCAGAACGGCGTCCTGCCAGGCGGCGTCCTGCCGGTCGAACACGCTGGTGCAGGGCATGGAGACGACGCGCACGGCGATGCCCTCGGCCGCGAGCGCGGTCTGCGCCTGCAGGGCCAACACCGTTTCGGAACCGGTGGCGACGATGACGGCCTGCGCGCCCGGCATGTCCGAGAGCACGTAGCCGCCGCGCTGGATGGCGGTGGCGCGGGTCTCGTCGCCCAGCGGCGGCAGGTTCTGGCGCGAGAGCGCGAGCGCGGTGGGGCCGTCGCGGCGCTGCAGGGCGTTGGCCCAGGCCACCGCCGTTTCCAGCGCATCGCCGGGGCGCCACACGTCCAGCCCCGGGATGAGGCGCAGGCTGGGCACGTGCTCCACCGGCTGGTGGGTCGGGCCGTCCTCGCCCAGGCCGATGCTGTCGTGCGTGAACACGTGGATGACCTGCAGCTTCATCAGCGCGGCCATGCGCACCGCGTTGCGGCTGTAGTCGCTGAAGGCGAGGAAGGTGCCACCGTAGGGAATGAAGCCGCCGTGCAGCGCCAGGCCGTTCATGATGGCGGCCATGCCGAACTCGCGCACGCCGTAGCTCAGGTGGTTGCCGCCGGTGAAGCGGCCGGCCTTGTCGGGGCCGGCGGTAACGCAGCCCTTGAAGTTGGTGAGGTTGGAGCTGGTGAGGTCGGCGCTGCCGCCGAAGATTTCGGGCAGTTGCGGCGCCAGGGCGTCGAGCGCGAGCTGGCTGGCCTTGCGCGTGGCGACGGCGTCGGTGCGCCGACCCAGGGCCGCGACGGTGGCGGGCAGGCCGTCGGCGAAGCCCTCGGGCAGTTCGCCGACCAGGCGGCGGTCGAACTCGGCGGCCTCGGCCGGGTAGGCCTCGCGGTAGGCGACGAAGCGCGCCTGCCAGTCGGCTTCGAGCGCGTGGCCGCGTTCGGTGGCGTTCCAGGCGGCGGCGATGTCGGCCGGGATCTCGAAGGGTGCGGCGGTCCAGCCCAGGGCCTCGCGCGTGGCCTGCACCTCGGCCGCACCGAGCGCGGCGCCGTGCACGTCGTGGCTGCCCTGTTTGTTGGGTGCGCCTTTGCCGATGATGGTCTTGCAGCAGATCAGCGTGGGCTTGCCCTCGGCCTGCGCGCTGGCGCTGCGCGCGCGCCGCAGTGCCGCGTCGATCGCGCCGGGGTCGTGGCCGTCCACCGTGACCACCTGCCAGCCGTAGGCGGCGAAGCGGCGCGGCGTGTCGTCGGTGAACCAGCCCTGCACATGGCCGTCGATGGAGATGCCGTTGTCGTCGTAGAGCGCCACCAGTTTCGCCAGGCGCAGCGTGCCGGCGAGCGAGCAGGCTTCGTGGCTGATGCCTTCCATCAGGCAGCCGTCGCCCAGGAAGACGTAGGTGTGGTGGTCCACGATGGCGTGGCCCGGCCGGTTGTACTCGGTGGCAAGCAGCTTCTCGGCCAGCGCCATGCCGACGGCGTTGGCCAGGCCCTGGCCGAGCGGGCCGGTGGTGGTTTCCACGCCGGGTGTCACACCGACCTCGGGGTGGCCGGCGGTCTTGCTGTGCAGACGGCGGAACTGGCGCAGGTCGTCCATCGAGAGCCCGTAGCCCGTGAGGTGCAGCAGCGCGTAGAGCAGCATGGAGCCGTGGCCGTTGGAGAGCACGAAACGGTCGCGGTCGAACCAGTGCGGGTTGGCCGGGTTGTGACGCAGGTGGCGGTTCCAGAGCACCTCGGCAATGTCGGCCATGCCCATGGGCGCGCCGGGGTGGCCGGATTGCGCGGCCTCCACCGCGTCCACCGCGAGCAGGCGGATCGCGTTGGCCATGCGGCGCGCGAGGTCGAGGTTGGGGGGCTGGCGCGCGCTCATGCGAAGGCCCTCTGCTTGCGTTCCATCATGCGCCAGATGAACGGGGTAAAGATCAATTGCATGGCCAGTTCCATCTTGCCGCCGGGCACGACGATGGTGTTGGCGCGCGACATGAAGGAGTCGTGCACCATGCTCAGCAGGTACTGGAAGTCGATGCCCTTGGGCTTGGCGAAGCGGATCACGACGAAGCTCTCGTCGGGCGCCGGGATCTCGCGCGCGATGAAGGGGTTGGAGGTGTCCACGCAGGGCACGCGCTGGAAGTTGACGTGCGTGTGAGCGAACTGCGGGCAGATGTAGTTCACGTAGTCGGGCATGCGGCGCAGGATGGTGTCGGTGACGGCCTCGGTGCTGTAGCCGCGCTTGGACTTGTCGCGCCAGAGTTTCTGGATCCATTCGAGGTTGATCACGGGCACGACGCCGATGAGCAGGTCGGGGTGCTGGGCGATGTTGACCTCGGGCGTGACCACAGCGCCGTGCAGGCCTTCGTAGAACAGCAGGTCGGTGTTCTGGGGCAGCTCCTGCCAGGGCGTGAAGGTGCCGGGCGCCTGTTTCCAGGGTGCGGCCTCTTCGGCGTCGTGCAGGTACTTGCGCGACTGGCCGGTGCCGCTGCGGCCGTAACTGGCGAACAGCGCCTCCAGCTCGGGGAACAGGTTGTTCTCGGGGCCGAAGTGGCTGAAGTGGCCATTGCCCGCGCGCTCGGCCTCGGCCTGGCGCAGCTTCATGTCCTGGCGGTCGTGGCGGTGAAAGCTGTCGCCTTCGATGATGGCGGCGGTGACGCCTTCGCGGCGGAAGATGTTCTCGAAGGTGCGGGTGACCGAAGTGGTCCCTGCCCCCGACGAGCCGGTGATGGCGATGATGGGGTGGCGCTCAGACATGGTGATGTCCCGTGGAGTTGAAGAATCGGGGCTTAGAAGGTGTGAATGGATCCGGCGTGGCCGAGCGGGCCGCCACAACGTGCCCTATCAAGGCGCAAAGCACAGCCGTGGCTTGGGCCACGGCGCGCATTTGCAACGCCGAGAGGGTGCGTTTTGGCGGGACGAGCGGGCATGGCGGGTTCATTCGCACCTTCTTAAACGCGGAACAGGCTGCGCTCGTGGAACAGGGGGTTGTCCAGGTCTTTGCGCGCGGGCGGCTCGGCGTGGTAGCGCTCGATGCGCTCGACCTCGTGCTTCGAGCCGAACACCAGGCCGATGCGCTGGTGCAGGCCCTCGGGCTGCACGCCCAGCATGGGCACGCGCCCGGTGCTGGCACGGCCGCCGGCCTGCTCCATGATGAAACCGATGGGGTTGGCCTCGTACAGCAGGCGCAGGCGGCCGGGCTTGGCCGGGTCCTTGCTGTCGCGCGGGTAGAGAAAGACACCGCCGCGCATGAGGATGCGGTGCGCCTCGGCCACCATGCTGGCGATCCAGCGCATGTTGAAGTCCTTGGCGCGCGGGCCGGTCTTGCCGGCCAGGCATTCGTCCACGTAGCGCTTGACCGGCGCTTCCCAGAAGCGGCTGTTGGAGGCGTTGATGGCGAACTCCTGCGTGTCGGCGGGCACGGTGAGGTCGGGGTGGGTGAGCATGAACTCGCCCAGGTTGGGGTCGAGGGTGAAGCCGGTCACGCCGTTGCCCACGGTGAGCACGAACATGGTAGTGGGGCCGTAGAGCGCGTAGCCGGCGGCCACCTGCTGCGTGCCGGGCTGCAGGAAGTCGGCCTCGGTGACTTCGCGGTCCTCGGTGGCCGGCGCGCGCAGCACCGAGAAGATGCTGCCCACGGAGACGTTCACGTCGATGTTGCTGGAGCCGTCGAGCGGGTCGAACACCAGCAGGTACTTGCCGCGCGGGTAGGTGCCGGGGATCTGGTACGGCGCGTCCATTTCCTCGGAGGCCATGCCCGCGAGGTGGCCGCCCCACTCGGTGATGCGCAGGAAGTAATCGTTGCTCAGCACGTCGAGTTTCTTCTGTGTCTCTCCTTGCACGTTGACCGAGCCGCCGGCGGCGGCGGCGTGGTTGCCCAGCACGTCGCCCAGCGCCCCGAAGGCGACCGCGCGCGCGATGGCCTTGCAGGCCATGGCCACGTCGAGGATGAGGGCGTTGAAATCGCCGCTGGCTTCGGGGAAGCGGCGGCGTTCTTCGATGAGGTACTGGGTGAGGGTCTTGCGGCCGGTCAGTGGCATGGCGTGGTTCTCCGCGGGGCGTTGCTGGAATGGAAGTCCGGGGTGGCGGCGGCGTGGCGCATCGCGCTCATGACGCCGTGGTAGCCGCCCGCCGCGTCGGCGGCGCCGAAGATGGCGCTGCCGGCCACGCAGATGTCGGCGCCGGCCTGGACGATCTCGCCGATGTTGTCCAGCTTCACGCCGCCGTCCACCTCCAGCCAGATCGGCTGGCCGCCGGTGGCGGTGTGGGCGTCGATGCGGCGGCGCGCCTCGCGCAGCTTGTGCAGGGTGTGAGGGATGAAGGCCTGGCCGCCGAAGCCCGGGTTGACACTCATCAGCAGCACCAGGTCCAGTTTGTCCATGACGTGGTCCATCCAGGCCAGCGGCGTGGCGGGGTTGAGCGCGAGGCCGGCCTTGCAGCCGTGCGAGCGGATCAGCTGCAGCGTGCGGTCCACGTGGCGCGAGGCCTCGGGGTGGAAGCTGATGCAGTTGGCGCCGGCCTTGGCGAACAGGGGGACCAGCGCATCCACCGGCTCCACCATGAGGTGCACGTCGATGGGGATCTGCACGTGCGGGCGGATGGCTTCGCAGACCTGCGGGCCGATGGTGAGGTTGGGCACGTAGTGGTTGTCCATCACGTCGAAGTGCACGAAGTCGGCGCCAGCGGCTTCGATGGCGCGCACCTCTTCGCCCAGGCGCGCGAAGTCGGCCGAAAGGAGGGAGGGCGCCAGGCGCACGGCGGGCGACGGGTTGAACTTGGGC
>NZ_JBWKZH010000125.1:0-7028 GCF_059424305.1 Hydrogenophaga sp. GW456-12-10-14-TSB4
TGCTGGTGGGGGTGGGGGTGGTGGGGGGCGGCGTGGCCAGGTCCACGTCGGGGGTGGACGGCGCGGGGGTTTGCGGCTGGGCCTGCGAGGTGCTGGTGCTGCTCGCGGGCTGGCCGTAACGTTGCGTGGCCATGCCGGTGTTCAGGGTCTTGGGTTGATCGTCTCGTTTGCCAAAATGCAGTGCCATGCCAGCTCCTTCTGTAAGTGAAGCGGCCATGCTAAGCGGCATGCCGATTACATTCTCGGTCGTCCCGTAAGAGGGGTAACGAGATGAACCGTACATGCGGTTTCATTTTTTCGGGGATGACCTCTTGCGGTTTTCCATCTCGCGGATCAGGGCCCGCGCTTCGTCGCCTTCGGGAATCGGCCGGCCGCTGTCGCGCCATTGCACCGCGTCCTTGAAGCCCGACTCCTGCGCATGGCGGCGGAACCACAGGCCCTCCGGGTTGTGGCGCGTGATGCCGTCGAACAGCGTGGCCATCTGCTGCGTCTGCTCAAGGCCCATGGTGAGCATGACCTGGTTCACCACCATCTTGTGCATGGCCAGGTGCGAGCGCGGCACGCCGGCGATGCGCTCGGCGAGCTGCATCGTGGCCGCCTCCAGCTGATCGGCCGGCACGGCCTCGTTGGCCAGGCCCCAGGCCGCGGCGGTGCGGCCGTCGATCACGTTGCCGGTGAACATCATCTGCTTGGCGCGCGCGGCGCCGAGCCGGTAGGTCCACATCGCGGTCGTGGGGCAGCCCCAGACGCGCGTGGGCATGTAGCCGATGCGCGCGTCGTCGGCCATCACCAGCAGGTCGCAGCACAGCGCGATGTCACTGCCGCCGGCCACCGCCGCGCCGTGCACCTTGGCGATGGTGGGTTTGGGACTGCGCCACAGCGCCATGAAGTCTTCGGTGTTGCGCTTCATGAAGGCGTAGTCGTCCATCGGGTCCCAGGGGTGGCGTTCCTGCTGGCAGGGATGGTCGATCTCGCCCTCGCCGAACATCGAGAGGTCGTAGCCCCCGCAGAAGCCCTTGCCGGCCCCTTCGACCACGATCACGTGCACCTCGTCGTCGGCGTTGGCCCATTCCACGGCGGCGCGGATTTCGCGCGGTGTCTCGTCGTTGATGGCGTTGAGGCGCTCGGGGCGGTTGAGCAGCAGGCGGGCGACGCGCGGCTGGCGGGCGTCCTTCTCGATGCGCAGGGTGTTGAAGCTGGGCACGGGCATGTCTCCTGGGGTTGTTTTCCCCATGATAGGCAGCGCCCCGGTTCGGCGCAGTTGCCTTGGAGACAGTTCATATGGTTGCGGACGCAACCAAAATGTCATAAAGTTGCGCACGCAACCATCAAGACGCCATGAACCCAGATTTGCCATCTTCCATTCCCGTGTTGATCGCCGGCGGCGGTCCCGTGGGCCTGACCCTTTCGGCCCTGCTGTCGCGCGAGGGCATCGCCAACCTGGTGATCGAGGCCGACGAGGGCTATTGCACCGGCAGCCGGGCCATCTGCATGTCGCGGCGGTCGCAGGAAATCCTGGGCTGGGTGGGGGCGGACGCACCGCTGGTGGCCAAGGGCCTGAGCTGGACCGGTGGCCGCAGCCACTGGCGCGACACCGAGGTGCTGCATTTCGAGATGCCGAGCGAGCCGAGCCAGCGTTTTGCGCCCATGGTCAACATCCAGCAGTTCTACGTGGAAGCGTTCGCCCACCAGGCCGCCCAGGCGCAGGGGGATGCGTCGCGCGTGGCGTGGAGCAGCCGTGTGGTGGCGGTGCGCCCGCAGATCGACGGCGTGCAGGTGGAGGTGGACACGCCTCAGGGGCGGCAGACGGTGCAGGCCGGCTTCCTCGTGGCCTGCGACGGTGGGCGCAGCACGGTGCGCGAGCAGCTCGGCCTGCAGCTCGAAGGCACGCAGTACGACGGCAAGTACGTGATCGTCGACGTGGTGCAGAAGACGCGGCGGCCGGTGGAGCGCCTGGCCTGGTTCGACCCGCCGTCCAACCCTGGCTCCACCATCCTCATGCACCGCCAGCCCGACGACGTCTGGCGCATCGACTACCAGATCCGCGACGATGAAGACCCGGTGGAGGCGGTGAAGCCCGAGAACGTGCTGCCGCGCGTGCGCAGCCACCTGGCCATGATCGGCGAGGACGAACCCTGGGAGCCGTTGTGGATCTCGATCTACAACGCCAAGTGCCTGACGCTGCCCGACTACCGCCACGGCCGCGTGTTTTTCGCCGGCGATGCCGCGCACCTGGTGCCCATCTTCGGCGTGCGCGGGCTCAACTCGGGCCTGGACGACGCGGCCAACCTGGCCTGGAAGCTGGCCCGTGTGCTGCGCGGCGAATCGCCCGATGCCTTGCTGGATTCCTATTCCCCAGAGCGGGTGCACGCCACGCGCGAGAACATCGCCTACGGTGCCAAGAGCACCGAGTTCATGGCGCCGCCGAACTTTGCCTACCGCCTCCTGCGCGAGGCCACGCTGCGGCTCGCGGTGAGCGACGAACAGGTGCGCTCGCTGATCAACCCGCGCCAGTCGGCGCCGATCACCTATGTGGGTTCGCCGCTGAACGAGACGCAGGACTCGGGCTGGGCGAACGACCGCGCCGCACCCGGCGCGCCGGCCCCGGAAGCCCTGTTGCAGGACAACGGCACCGCATGGCACCTGAGCAGCCGGTTCGGTCGCGGCTTCGTGTGCCTGGTGTTTGGCGGCGTCGGCCCGGACCTGAGCGATGTGGGCGTGTCCGTGTTGTCGATCTCGCCCGGGATCGACACGCAAGACCAGGCCTGGCAGCGCTTCGGCCTGCAACGGTCGGACGAACCCGCGCTGGTGCTCGTGCGACCCGATGGCTATGTGATGGGCCGCTGGCACGGCCTCGACCCCGCGCCCCTGCGCGCCGCCTTGAAAGACACCGGAGTGATCGCATGACCGATACCGATCTGGACCAGAGCTACAGCGCCGTCTGCGAAGCCCTCACGCAAGTGGGCGAAGCGCGCGCCCCCCTGTTTCTCGCCATGCTCTGCCTCTCGCTCATGAGCCGCTTCGAGCGCGCCGGGCAGGTGCTGCCGCTGGTCGAGAACGCCTTGGCGCAATGCGGTGCGGAGGCCGGCGATGCGCGCTGAAACCACCTCGTTGCAGGCTTTTCTCACCTACCGCCTGCACAAGCTCAACAAGATCACCGACCGGCACAGCAGCGACGCGTACGCCGCGATGGGCCTGGGCGTGAGCGAGGCGCGTTGCCTGGCCGCCATCGGCGAATTCGCGCCGCTCTCGGTGAACGACCTCGCGGCGCGCGCCAACCTGAACAAGGCCCAGGCCAGCCGGGCGGCGCAGATGCTGGTGGACCGCGAGCTGGTGCTCAAGTCCGCCAGCGACGCCGATGCGCGTGGCGTGGTGCTCACGCCCACGCGCAGCGGGCGCGCGCTGTGGAAACGGGTGATGCGCCTGATCGCGCAGCGCAATGCCGACATCTTTGGCTGCCTGTCCGCGAACGAGCAGAGACAGTTGGAAACACTTTTTGACCGCCTGATTGCCCATTCACAGAAGGAGCCTGACGAAGCGTGACGTGACCCGGTTTATAAACGCGCGATGAACCCTCTCAACGACCTCGGCTACAAGGCCGACGACCTCATGGTCCAGGTCACCGAATTGCTGGTGGCCACTTCCGATGCCTCCGACGAACTCATCGACCACTCGGTCTCCGAAGTGCTGCGCCTGCTGCGCGAGCGCATGAAGATGGACGTGGTCTTCGTCTCCGAATTCACCGACGGCCAGCGCGTGTTCCGCCACGTGTCCCAGGCGCCGGATTCGCCCGTGATCGGCGAGGGCGGCTCCGAGCCGCTGGAGCGCTCGTGGTGCCAGCGCGTGGTCGATGGCCGCCTGCCCCGATTCATCGCCGACGCCTCGGCCCATCCCGTCGCCGCCGAATTGCTCAAGAGCGTGCCTTTCCCGATCGGCACCCACATCAGCACCCCCATCGTGCTGGAGAACGGCGACATCTACGGCACGCTGTGCTGCTTCAGCTTCCATCCGCAGGACAAGCCGAACACGGAAGACCTGAAAAAGCTGGAGTTCACGGCCCAGCTCGCGGCCCAGAAGCTCAACCAGCGGCGGGTGGTGCGCAAGGCGCCCGAGTCGGTGCCGGACTGGCAACTGCGGCCCAAATGAGCGCGGCAGGGGGCGAGTAGCCCTCCATGCCCCTGAAATGGGGGTGGGCCGGTAAAATCACGGCTTTTCCAGCCGCCCGCGCTCCGGGTCTGTGCCAGCCCCATGAACGCCCCCATCGACGTCTCCTTCTTCGCGCGCGCCGCCAAGCCGATCACCAGCTACCGCCCCTACTGGGCCAAGCGGTTCGGCGTGGCGCCTTTCCTGCCGATGAGCCGCGCCGAAATGGAGCAGCTCGGGTGGGACAGCTGCGACATCATCCTGGTGACCGGCGATGCGTATGTGGACCACCCCAGCTTCGGCATGGCCGTGGTGGGGCGTGTGCTGGAGTCGCAGGGTTTTCGCGTGGGCATCATTGCCCAGCCCGACTGGACCAGCGCCGAGGCCTTCAAGGCCCTGGGCAAGCCCAACCTGTTCTGGGGCGTGACCGCCGGGAACATGGACTCGATGATCAACCGCTACACGGCGGACCGCAAGATCCGCAGCGACGACGCCTACACGCCGGGCGACGTGGGCGGCAAGCGGCCCGACCGCGCAGCCATCGTCTACAGCCAGCGCTGCCGCGAGGCCTTCAAGGACGTGCCGATCGTGCTCGGCGGCATCGAAGGCAGCCTGCGGCGCATCGCTCACTACGACTACTGGAGCGACAAGGTGCGCCGCAGCGTGGTGGTGGACAGCAAGTGCGACCTGCTGCTGTATGGCAACGCGGAGCGCGCGCTGGTCGAGGTGGCGCACCGCATCGCGGCGCGCGAGCCGATCGAACAGATCACCGACGTGCGCGGCACCGCTTTCGTCCGCCGGCCCGGCGACCCGACGGCCGCCGGCTGGATCGAGATCGATTCGAGCGAGGTGGACACGCCCGGGCGCGTGGAAAGCCACATCAACCCTTATCAGACCACCAGCGAGCAGGCCCAGTCCCAGGGGCAGAGCTGCGCGAAGGAAGAGGGCGAAGCCACGGCCGAGGTCAACCCGGCGATCCAGACGCTGAAGTTCGTGCCCAACCCCTCGCTGCAGGGCAAGGGCCGGCTCAAGGTGCCGCCGCGCGAGCGCTCGGTGATCCGCCTGCCCAGCTACGAACAGGTCAAGAGCGACGCCGTGCTCTACGCGCACGCCAACCGCGTGCTGCACCTCGAAACCAACCCCGGCAATGCCCGCGCGCTGGTGCAGGCGCACGGCGAAGGCACGACCGCGCGCGACGTGTGGATCAACCCGCCGCCGATCCCGCTGACCACGGCCGAGATGGACCACGTGTTCGACCTGCCGTACGGGCGCAGCCCGCACCCGGCCTACGCCGACGAACACGGCAAACACGACGGCGCGACCAAGATCCCGGCCTGGGAGATGATCCGCTTCAGCGTGAACATCATGCGTGGCTGCTTCGGCGGCTGCACCTTCTGCTCGATCACCGAGCACGAGGGGCGCATCATCCAGAGCCGTTCCGAAGAGTCCATCATCAAGGAAGTGGAAGACATTCGCGACAAGGTGGAAGGCTTCACCGGCGTGGTGTCCGACCTCGGAGGCCCCACGGCCAACATGTACCGCCTGGGTTGCAAGTCGCCCGAGATCGAGGCGGCCTGCCGCAAGCCGAGCTGCGTGTATCCCGGCATCTGCTCCAACCTGCACACCGACCACGGCCCGCTGATCAAGATCTACCGCCGCGCGCGCGAGCTGCGCGGCATCAAGAAGATCCTGATCGGCTCCGGCCTGCGCTACGACCTTGCGGTCAAGAGCCCGGAGTACGTGAAGGAGCTGGTGCAGCACCACGTGGGCGGCTATCTCAAGATTGCGCCCGAGCACACCGAAGGCGGGCCGCTGTCGAAGATGATGAAGCCCGGCATCGGCAGCTACGACCGCTTCAAGCAGCTGTTCGAGAAGTTCAGCGAAGAGGCCGGCAAGAAGCAGTTCCTCATCCCGTATTTCATCGCGGCCCACCCGGGCACCAGCGACGCGGACATGATGAACCTCGCGGTCTGGCTCAAGAAGAACGGATTCCGCGCCGACCAGGTGCAGACCTTCTACCCCAGCCCCATGGCCACCGCGACGGCCATGTACCACACCAACCTGAACCCGCTCAAGGGCATTCACCGCGACGACCGCGCCGAGCGCGTGGACATCGTGCGCGGCGACAAGCGCCGCCGGCTGCACAAGGCCTTCCTGCGTTACCACGACCCGAACAACTGGCCGTTGCTGCGCGAAGCGCTCAAGGCCATGGGCCGCGCCGACCTCATCGGCAATGGCAAGCACCACCTGATCCCCACCTTCCAGCCGATGACCGACGGCAGCTACCAGAGCGCGCGCCGCAAGAACAGCACGCCGGTGGGCAACAAGGTGCCGGGCGCTCAGCCGGGCAAGGGCCGCCTGCTCACGCAGCACACCGGCCTGCCGCCGCGAGACACGGGCTCGGGCAAGCGAAAACCACGCTGAGCTTCAGGCGGCCGGCGTGCCGCTGAACGCCGGCCACAGGATCCAGCCCAGCAGGGTCAGCGTGTTGACCGCCACCGTGCCCCAGTAGATCAGGCGAAACGGCTGCTTGCTCGTCTTGTGGCGCAGGATCTGCTGGGCGAACCACGCGCCCGGCCAACCGCCGACCACGGCCAGGCCGTGCAACCAGTTTTCGGGCGTGCGCTGGACTTCGTTGATGGCCGCGTGCTTGTCGCGCCAGTACATGTAGAACGTGACGAGGTTGATCAGCACCACGGCGGTCAGGATCACCCAGGGGAAGCGCCCCATGCCGATGCCCACCAGCCACAGCAGCAGCCAGAAGGCGATCAGGCCCAGGCCGATCCACAGGGGACGTTCCTCGCGCCGTTTCTGCCACTGCGAGCGCGAACGCGCCGCTGGCTGGCGGGGTGGCAGCAGCTCGGCCCCGGCGGGCGGTGGGGGTG
>NZ_JBWKZH010000126.1:0-6682 GCF_059424305.1 Hydrogenophaga sp. GW456-12-10-14-TSB4
CCCCGCTGCCATGACCGACACCGGAGCCGCCGTGATCTCGCTGAGACCGGCCCAGTTTCCCGACGACCTTCAGACCGTTCGCCAACTCTTCCTGGAGTACCAGGCCGGGTTGGGCATCGATCTGTGCTTCCAGGGCTTTGAAGCCGAGCTCGCCGAGCTGCCCGGTGCTTACGCCCCACCCGTCGGCACGCTGCTGCTGGCCTGCATCGACGGTGAGCCCGCCGGTTGCTGCGCCATGCGACCGCTCTACAACACCGACCACCTCAACGCCTGCGAAATGAAGCGCCTGTTCGTGCGCCCGGCTTTTCGCGGCTTCGGCCTGGGCCGCCTTCTGGTGGAGCGCGTGATGTCGGACGGCCAGTTGGCCGGCTACACCACCATGCTGCTCGATACCCTGAGCGACATGGAAACAGCCCGTGCGCTGTACCAGGAAGTGGGTTTTGTCGAGGTCGCGCCGTACTACCACAACCCCATTCCGGGCGCGCACTACCTCAAGGTCGATCTTTGACTGGGCGCGGGCGCCCACAAAAAAGCCGCCTGGTGGTGACACCGGCGGCTTTTTTCATGCGCGGCGAACTCAAGCTTTGGCTTGGGCCAGCAAGGTGTTGGCGTCGCTCACCTCGAACTTGCCGGGGCCTTCGACGTTCAGCGACTGCACCACGCCGTCCTTGACCAGCATCGAATAGCGGTTGCTGCGCAGGCCCATGCCGCGAGCGGTCAGGTCCAGGGTCAGGCCGGTGGCCTTGGCGAAGTCGGCGCTGCCGTCGGCCAGCATGCGCACCTTGTCGCCGGTCTTCTGGTCGCGCGCCCAGGCGCCCATCACGAAAGCGTCGTTCACGCTCAGGCACCAGATCTCGTCGACGCCCGCGGCCTTGAAATCGGCGGCGTGCTGGACAAAACCCGGCACGTGCTTGGCGGAGCAGGTCGGCGTGAACGCGCCCGGCAGCGCGAACACGGCGATCGTCTTGCCGGCCGAAGCCTTCTGCACATCCACCGGGTTCGGGCCGATGTTGCAGCCATTGCCTTCGACTTCGCTGTATTCCATCAGCGTGGTCGCCGGAATCTTGTCACCCACCTTGATCATGTCGTGCTCCTCGTTGTGTGGCCCGCAGGCCGTGGCTGGAAGGCCCGTTCATATCGGGCCCGGAAAAAGAAAAAGCGACCGGATTGTCGGTCGCTTTTTCGATCTGCGCTGCAAGCAACGCAATGGGGCTCAGACCAGCGCGGCCTTTTGCACCAGGCGCGTCGCGACCCAGTTCTTGGTCTTGGACAGCGGACGGCTTTCGGTGATCTCGATCACGTCGCCCATCTTGTACTCGCTCTTTTCGTCGTGAGCGTGGTACTTGCTGGACTTCGCCACGATCTTGTCATAGAGCTCGTGCTTCACACGGCGCTCCACCAACACCGTCACGGTCTTGGCACGCTTGTCGCTGACCACCTTGCCAACCAAGGTGCGCTTGAGGGATGTTTTAGCTTCCGTCATGGTCACTCCTTATTTGGCAGCGGCGTCGGCGCGCTGCTTCTCGGCCAGGATGGTCTTGGCGCGAGCGATCGCACGGCGGGTGTCACCCAGCGTGGCGTTGTTGTTGAGTTGTTGTGTGGCTTTTTGCATGCGCAGGCCGAAATGGGCCTTTTGCAGAGACTTCACTTCGGCTTCGAGGCCGGCCACATCCTTTTGGCGCAGTTCAGCAGTTTTCATCTTGTGTTCTCCTGAATCACTGACCCAACATGCGCGTCACGAACGTGGTGCGCAACGGAAGCTTGGCGGCCGCCAGCGTGAATGCCTCGCGGGCCAGCTGTTCGGGCACGCCCACGATTTCGTAGAGCACCTTGCCAGGCTGGATCTCGGCCACGTAGTACTCCACCGAACCCTTGCCGTTGCCCATACGGACTTCGGCAGGCTTCTGGGAGATCGGCTTGTCCGGGAACACGCGGATCCAGATGCGGCCGCCACGCTTCACGTGACGGGAGATCGCACGGCGTGCGGCCTCGATCTGGCGAGCCGTCAGACGACCGCGGTCGGTCGACTTCAGGCCGAAGTCGCCGAACGCGACGGTGGCGCCACTGGTAGCGACGCCGGTATTGCGGCCTTTTTGTTCTTTACGGAACTTGCGGCGAGCAGGTTGCAACATGGTTATTCTCCTTTGCCGTCCGCAGCTGCAGATGCGGGCGCGGCGTCTTTGCGAACGCGCTTAACGGCGGGTTTGTCGGTGCCCTCGGTGGCAACGGCAGGCTTGTCGCTGCCATCGGCCGGAGCGGCATTGGCGCCAGGGCGGCGGACCGCTGCGCGGGCAGGAGGACCTGCCGGACGCTCGCGGCGCGGGCCACGCGGACGACGCTCTTCTTCCACACGCGGTTCGGCCACCACGGGCGCATCGTTGCGGCCCAGGGTGTCGCCCTTGTAGACCCAGACCTTGACACCGATGATGCCGTAGGTGGTCTTGGCTTCGGACGTGCCGTAGTCGATGTCGGCGCGCAGGGTGTGAAGCGGCACGCGACCTTCGCGGTACCACTCGCAACGGGCAATTTCGATGCCGTTGAGACGACCCGACGACATGATCTTGATGCCTTGTGCGCCCAGACGCATGGCGTTCTGCATCGCGCGCTTCATGGCGCGGCGGAACATGATGCGCTTCTCGAGCTGCTGCGTGATGCTGTCGGCGATCAGCTTGGCATCGATTTCGGGCTTGCGCACTTCTTCGATGTTGACCGCGACCGGCACGCCCAGCTTGGCGGCCAGTTCCTTCTTCAGCTTCTCGATGTCCTCGCCCTTCTTGCCGATCACCACGCCCGGACGTGCCGAGTGGATGGTGATGCGGGCGTTCTTGGCGGGGCGCTCGATCACGATGCGCGAGACGGCAGCGTTCTTCAGCTTGCCCTTGAGGTACTCGCGAACCTTGATGTCTTCGGCCAGCATGCCGGCGAAATCACGGTTGCTCGCGTACCAGCGGCTGGCCCAGTTGCGGGAAACGGCGAGGCGGAACCCGGTGGGGTTGATTTTCTGTCCCATATTCCTGTGACCTCTTCAGTTGCCAACCGTCACGTAGATGTGACACGTGGGTTTGCTGATGCGGTTGCCGCGGCCTTTGGCGCGGGCCGAGAAGCGCTTGAGCGTGGTGCCTTGCTCGACGTAGATGGTCTTGACCTTCAGTTCGTCGATGTCGGCGCCGTCGTTGTGTTCAGCGTTGGCGATGGCGGACTCAAGAGCCTTCTTGACGATGCCAGCGGCCTTCTTCTGCGTGAACGCCAGGATGTTGAGAGCCTGGTCGACCTTCTTGCCACGAATCAGGTCGGCAACCAGTCGGCCTTTGTCGACCGAGAGGCGAACGCCTCGAACGATAGAGCGGGTTTCCATGGTTAGTCCTTACTTCTTCGCTTTTTTGTCGGCCGGGTGGCCCTTGAACGTGCGCGTCAGCGAAAACTCGCCGAGCTTGTGTCCCACCATCTGATCGGTGATGTACACGGGCACGTGCTGCTTGCCGTTGTGCACGGCGATGGTCAGGCCGATGAAATCGGGCAGGATCATCGAGCGGCGCGACCAGGTCTTGACGGGCTTTTTGTCCTTGGTGGCTTGGGCTTTTTCAACCTTGGCCAGCAGGTGATGGTCGACAAACGGACCTTTTTTGAGTGAGCGAGTCATGTTGTCAACCCTTTACTTCTTGCGACGCGAGACGATCATCGACTGCGTGCGGCGGTTGTTGCGGGTGCGATAACCCTTGGTCAGGTTGCCCCACGGATCCACCGGAGCGCGGCCTTCGCCGGTCTTGCCTTCACCACCACCGTGCGGGTGGTCGATCGGGTTCATCGCGGTACCGCGAACGGTCGGACGGATGCCCATGTGACGCTTCACACCGGCCTTGCCCAACTGGCGCAGGCTGTGTTCCTGGTTGGACACTTCGCCGATGGTGGCGCGGCAGTCCACGTGGACCTTGCGCACTTCACCGGAGCGCATGCGCACCTGGGCGTAGATGCCTTCGCGGGCCAGCAGCACAGCAGAGGCACCGGCGGAACGGGCGATTTGCGCGCCCTTGCCGACCTGCAGCTCGATGCAGTGGATGGTCGAACCGACCGGGATGTTGCGGATCGGCAGGGTGTTGCCCACGCGGATCGGCGACTCCGAGCCGGACAGCAGGGTCGCGCCCACTTCAACGCCACGGGGGGCGATGATGTAGCGGCGTTCGCCGTCGGCGTAGCACAGCAGCGCGATGTGCGCCGTGCGGTTCGGGTCGTACTCGATGCGCTCGACCTTGGCCGGGATGCCGTCCTTGTTGCGACGGAAATCGACCACGCGGTAGTGGTGCTTGTGACCACCGCCCTTGTGGCGGGTGGTGATGTGACCGTTGTTGTTGCGGCCGGCCTTCTGGAACTGGGGTTCCAGCAGGGGAGCAAAACCCGCACCCTTGTGCAGTTGGTCACGCGTGACCTTCACCATGCCGCGACGGCCTGGCGAAGTCGGTTTCATCTTGATGACTGCCATGATTAAACGCCCTCTCCGCCGAAGTTCAGCTCTTGACCCGGCATCAGCGTCACATAGGCCTTGCGAACGTGGTCGCGACGACCGACGGTCTTGCCAAAGCGCTTGGACTTGCCCTTCTGGTTGAGCACGGAAACGCCCTTGACCTGGACCTTGAACATCAGTTCAACAGCCGCCTTGATCTCGGGCTTGGAGGCATCGCGCAACACCTTGAACATCACGGCGTTGGTTTGCTCGGCAACCTGGGTGGCCTTCTCGGACACGATCGGTGCCACGAGGACCTGCATCAGGCGACCTTCGTCGTATTTCGTGACGCTCATGCGAACATCTCCTTGAGCTGGTCGATCGCCGCCTTGGTGACGATGACCTTCTTGTAATGCACCAGCGACAGCGGATCGGCGTAACGCGGCTCGACCACCAGCACGTTGGGCAGGTTGCGCGAAGCCAGGTACAGGTTTTCGTCGACTTCCTCGGCGATCACCAGGACCGATTGCAGGTTCATCGCTTTGAACTTGTCGGCCAGCTGCTTGGTCTTGGGCGAGTCCACCTTGATGGAGTCGACCACGGCCAGACGGCCTTCACGCACGAGCTGCGAGAAGATGGAGGCCATGCCGGCGCGGTACATCTTCTTGTTGAGCTTCTGGGTGAAGTTTTCGTCCGGGCTGTTCGGGAAGATGCGACCGCCCCCACGCCACAGGGGCGAGGACGTCATACCAGCGCGAGCACGGCCGGTGCCCTTCTGCTTGAACGGCTTCTTGGTCGAGTGCTTGACCATCTGGCGGTCTTTTTGCGCACGCGTACCTTGACGGGCGTTGGCCTGATAAGCCACCACGAGCTGGTGGATCAGGGCTTCGTTGTAGTCACGACCAAACACGGTCTCGGGCACGTCCACATTGGACGAGGCTTGACCCTGGTCGTTCAGGAGTTCAACTTGCATCAGTTAGCTCCCTTGGCCACTTTGGCCTTGATGGCGGGGCGCACGGTCACGAAACCGCCGTTGGAGCCGGGAACGGCGCCGCGGATCATGATCAGCTGACGGGCTTCGTCGACGCGCACGATATCGAGGTTCTGGATGGTCTTGGTCACATCGCCCATGTGCCCGGTCATCTTCTTGCCGGGGAACACGCGACCCGGATCCTGGGCCATGGAGATGGAGCCCGGCACGTTGTGCGAACGGCTGTTGCCGTGCGACGCGCGCTGCGAGCTGAAGTTGTGGCGCTTGATGGTACCGGCGAAGCCTTTACCGATCGAGGTGCCTTGCACGTCCACTTTCTGACCCGCTGCGAAGATCGCATTGGCAGCGACCACGGCACCCGGTGCGTACTGGGCAGCGACGTCGGAGGCGACGCGGAATTCCTGGATGATTTCACCCGCTTCGACACCGGCCTTGGCCAGGTGGCCCGCTTCGGGCTTGGTCACGCGGGAGGCACGGCGGGCACCGAAGGTGACTTGCAGTGCATCGTAGCCGTCGTTGGCCAGGGTTTTGACTTGCGTCACACGGTTGTTCGACACATCGACCACCGTGACAGGCACTGCGTCCCCGTCATCGGTGAACAGACGCATCATGCCCACCTTGCGACCCAACAACCCGAGGGAGTTGCTAAGACTCATTGTTTTCTCCGTTCCCGACTTCAATTGGCCGGGGCTGATGGTGCGGAACTGGAGTTCCACTCTAAGGACCGCCTGATCCAGGATCATGCGGCGCCACGAAATCTCCGGCCAGAAGCCGGAAAGCCCGCCAGTATAACCGGCGGGCTTTTTCTGTGCAAGCGCCGCCGGGCGATTGCCCGGTAGCGCCTGAACGAAAGGCCTTACTGCAGCTTGATTTCGACGTCCACGCCAGCCGGCAGGTCGAGCTTCATCAGGGCGTCAACCGTCTTGTCGGTCGGGTCCACGATGTCCATCAGGCGCTGGTGGGTGCGGATCTCGAGCTGATCGCGGCTGGTCTTGTTGACGTGCGGCGAACGCAGGATGTCGAAACGCTTCATGCGGGTCGGCAGGGGCACCGGGCCCTTGACGATCGCGCCGGTGCGCTTGGCGGTGTCAACGATCTCGGCGGCCGAGCTGTCGATGAGCTTGTAGTCGAATGCCTTGAGGCGGATGCGGATTTTCTGCTTGGTCGACATGTCCACTCCTTACGCGATGATCTTGGCGACGACGCCGGCGCCGACGGTGCGGCCACCTTCGCGGATGGCGAAGCGCAGGCCT
>NZ_JBWKZH010000127.1:0-6200 GCF_059424305.1 Hydrogenophaga sp. GW456-12-10-14-TSB4
CTGGACCAGATGACGCAGCAGAACGCGGCGCTGGTGGAAGAGAGCGCGGCGGCCGCCGAAAGCCTCAAGGACCAGGCCCGCCGCCTGGCCGGTGTCGTGCAGACCTTCCGCCTGTAAGCCAAAGAGAGCCGCTGGTCGCCGCGACGGCGCGCGCCAGGGGCCGAACCCGGGTTCTGGCACGGTGCACAAGCCACGGGCGTGCCTATACTGTTTCCCCTGCACCGACCGGGGGGACGTCCGTCCCGGAACGCCGGTGTTTCATCGCCCGCGCACCGGAGACCGACGCCATGAACGCACGCCTGCCCCACGCTTCGCCCCCGCTGGACCCGGCCGCCTTGCAGGCCCATGTGGAGGCGAGCTGGGCGAGCAGCATCATCCCCGAGCTGACGCGTTACATCGAGGTGCCGGCCAAGTCGCCCGCCTTCGATCCTGACTGGGCCGCCCACGGCCTGCTGGAACGCGTGCTGCAGAGCGCGGCCGACTGGGTGCGGGCCCAGCAGGTGGACGGTCTCCAGCTGGAGGTCGTGCGCCTGAACGACGCGCAAGGCCGCCCGCGCACGCCGGTGCTGTTCTTCGACGTGCCGGCCAGTGCCGGGCGCGACGGCACACCCGCCCCGGCCTCGGGCCAGACCGTGCTGATGTACGGCCACCTCGACAAGCAACCCGAGTTCACCGGCTGGCGCAACGACCTCGGTCCCTGGACCCCCAAGATCGACGACGGCAAGCTCTACGGTCGCGGCGGCGCCGACGACGGTTATGCGGTTTACGCCAGCGTGGCTTCGCTCAAGGCGCTCAAGGCCCAGGGCGTGGCGCACCCGCGCATCGTCGGGCTGATCGAAACCTGCGAAGAAAGCGGCTCCGGCGACCTGCTGCCCTATGTGGACGCGCTGCGCCCGCGCCTGGGTGACGTGGGGCTGGTGATCTGCCTCGACAGCGGCGCCGGCAACTACGACCAGCTCTGGCTCACCACCAGCCTGCGCGGCATGGCCAGCGGTGTGCTCAAGGTGGAGGTGCTCACCGAAGGCATCCACTCGGGCGACGCCTCGGGCCTGGTGCCTTCGAGCTTTCGCATCATGCGCCAGGTGCTGGACCGGCTGGAGGACAGTGCGACCGGTCGCCTGCTGCCGGCGCGTTTCCATTGCGAGGTGCCGGCCGAGCGCATCGAGCAGGCGCGCGCCACGGCGGCCATTCTGGGTGACGAGATCTACAAGCGCTTCCCCTGGGCGCACCACGACTGCGGGGGCTCCACCGTGTTCGCCCTGCCCACCACCACCGACCCGGTGGAGGCGCTGCTCAACCGCACCTGGCGGCCCACGCTGTCGGTCACCGGGGCCGAAGGGTTCCCCGAAATGCGCAATGCCGGCAACGTGCTGCGGCCCTACACCGCTTTCAAGCTCAGCCTGCGCCTGCCGCCGCTGGTGGACGCGCCGTCCGCCGTGCAGGAGCTCAAGGCCCTGCTGGAAGACAACGCGCCCTACCAGGCGCGCGTGACCTTCGAGGGCGAGGGCGCGGCCAGCGGCTGGAACGCCCCCGCCACCGCGCCCTGGTTCGAGCAGGCGCTGCAGGACGCCTCGCAGGCCCACTTCGGCGCCGGCTGCGGCACCATCGGCCAGGGCGGCACCATCCCGCTCATGAACATGCTCAGCAAGGGTTTCCCGACGGCGCAGATGATGGTCTGCGGCGTGCTCGGGCCCAAGAGCAACGCGCACGGCCCGAACGAGTTCCTGCACCTGGACTACGCGCAGCGCCTGACCGCGACCGTGGCCCAGGTCATGGCCCGCATGCCCTGAGCCCGCCGCATCATGTCCGACACCACCCAGGCGCCCTTCACCCTTCGCGACGGCCTGAACCTGGCCCTGTTCGACTGGCCGCTGCCGATGCGCTGGCGCCCGCGCGCGGTGGTGCTCATCGTGCACGGGCTAGGTGAACACGCCTGGCGCTACGACCCGGTGGCCCAGCGCCTGAACGAGTGGGGCTTCTGTGTGCGCGCCTACGACCAGCGCGGGCACGGTGAGTCGGGTGGGGCGCGCGGCGTGCTGCCCGATGACGACACCCTGCTCGATGACCTCGCCGAAGTGCTGGAGGACACGCGCAACCACATCGCCGAACCCTGGGCCTGTCCGCTCATCCTCATGGGTCACAGCATGGGCGGGCTGATCGCCTCCACCTTCGTGCAGCGGCGCATGGCGCCCGTCGACGCGCTGGTGCTGTCATCGCCGGCGCTGGACGCGGGCATCGGCGCGCTGCAGAAGAAACTGATCTCCCTGCTCTACCGTTTCGCGCCCAACTTCGCGATCTCCAACGGCCTGGACGCGAGCAAGATTTCGCACAACCCGGCGGTGGTGGAGGCCTACAAGAAGGACCCGCTGGTGCACGACCGCATCACCGCGCGGCTGGCGCAGTTCATCGACAGCAACGGGCCGGCGGTGATCGCCGCCGCCGCGCAATGGCGCGTGCCCACCCTGCTCATGTACGCAGGCGCCGACAGCCTGGTGCGGCCCGCGGGCAGCAAGGCGTTTGCGGCCGCCGCACCGCGCGACAAGGTGCACGCCCAGGTGTTCGAGGGCCTGTACCACGAGATCTTCAACGAGGCCGATCCCTCGGCCGTGTATGGGACCCTGAAGGCCTGGCTGGACATGATCGCGCCAGCGCAGGCCTGAGCGGCGGGTTCAGGGTTGGCGGGGCGGTGTCAGCCCGAACAGGCCCATCAGGTCGGCCGCGCCAGCGCCGCCGGCCTGGCCACCCCCGCCCCCGAGCAGGGCGCCAAGCCCTCCCAGGCCGCCCAGGTCGTTGTCGGCCGGCAGTTGCCCCTTGGGGCTGAGCTGGTCGATCAGGCCGGGCAGCAGGTCGGCCAGCGTGCCCGAGGCCTGCGAGGGGCTGCCACCGAGTTGCGAGGCGATCATGCCCATCAGGTCGGGGCCGAGCGCGCTGCCGAGCTGATCGCCCGACACGGGCTGGTTCGCGCCGGTGCCGATCCACGATTGCACGGCGTCGCCCAGCCCGCCCGATTGCAGTTTGGCCAGCAGGCCTTGCAGCCCGCCCGAGCTCGCGAGCACCGAGCCGACGAGGGCGATCAGCATCTGCGGATCCAGCCCGCCTGGCAGGCCGTTGGCGGTGGGGCTGCGTTGCTGGCCCTGCAGCGAACCCGAAGCGGCCTCGGCGGCGGCGCCGATCAATGAATCCAGAAGTCCCATGGCGTGTTCCCTGTGGTGGCGCCCGAAATGGGCGCGCGATCAGGCGGGATTGTGGGCCTGGCGGCGCACCCAGGCAAGCCAGATCAGGGCCAGTCCGGTGAGGCCCACCGGTACCAGCGAGCCGATGTTGAGCCATTGCCAGCCCTGGGTGGTGACCAGCGCGCCCGAGGCGAACGAGGTCAGCGCCATGGTGGCGAACACGCAGAAGTTGATCGCGGCCTGCGCGCGGTTCTTTTCTTCGGGCCGGTAGGCCTGCAGCGCCAGCGTGGTGCTGCCGGTGAAGAGGAAGTTCCAGCCCACACCGAGCAGGAACAGCGCGATCAGGAACTGGTGCAGGTCCACGCCGGAGAGCGCCACCGCGATGCACAGGAGATTGAGCAACACGCCCACGCCCATGATGGTGAGCGTGCCGAAGCGCGCGATCAGGTGGCCGGTGAAGAAGCCCGGCGCGAACATGCCGATCACGTGCCATTCGAGCACCAGGGCCGCGTCGTCGAAGGCGAAGCCGCAGACCTGCATGGCCAGTGGCGTGGCGGCCATCAGCAGGTTCATCACGCCGTAGCCCAGCGCCGCACCGGCGGCGGCGACGAGGAACACCGGCTGGCGCACGATCTCCGAGAGCGGCCGACCCCGGTCGGCACCCGCGGCGACGGGCGGCGCTGGCGGGAAGCGCAGAAAGGCCATCAACCCCATGGAGAGCACGGCCACCACGGCCAGCGCCACATAGGCGCCGGCGAACGGCACGCCCAGCCAGTCCTTGGTGCGCACCGCCAGGTTGGGGCCGAGCACCGCGCCGATCAGGCCGCCGGCCAGCACCAGCGAGACCGCCTTGTCGCGGAACGCGGGCGCGCTCAGTTCGGCCGCCGCGAAGCGGTAGAGCTGGCCGTTGGCGCTGTAGTAGCCGGCGATCACGGTGGCGGCCACCAGCAGCCAGAAGTTCCTGTCCATCGCCGCCCAGGCGCACAGCAGGGCCGAGGCCAGCGCCACCAGCAGGCCGATCTGGAACGAGGCCTTTCGACCGAAAGCGCTTTGCGTGCGCGCCACCAGGGGCGTGGACAGCGCACCGCCCACCACGTAGCCCATCACCGGCAGCGTGGCCATCCAGCCCAGGGGCGCCAGCGCCAGGCCCACCAGCCCGTTGATGGCGATGAAGACCACGTTGTTGGTGAGAAAAAGGCCTTGTGCGCCGGCCAGCAGCCAGAGGTTCTTGTTCATAAGTCATCGTTTATACAATGAGCCATGCACCAGACCCAGCACATCGGCATCGTGGCCTGCTCCGCCGAAGGGGCGGCCCTGTGTTACCGCACCCTCTGCAGCGAAGGCGCGGCCCTGCTCGGGCCGCACGCGCACCCCGAAATCTCGCTGCACTCGATCTCGCTCGCCGACTACGTGGACTGCCTCGATCGGGGCGATCTGCGCGGCGTGGGCGAGCTCATGCTGCAGTCCGCGAACAAGCTCGCGGCGGCGGGGGCGGACTTTCTGATCTGTCCCGACAACACCATCCACCAGGCCTTCCCACATGTCGAGCCGCGCTCGCCGTTGCCGTGGCTGCACATCGCCGAGGTGGTGGCGCAGGCGGCGGTGCGGGCGGGCCATCGGCGGCTGGGCATCACCGGCACGCGTTGGCTGGTGGACAGCGAGGTCTATCCCGAGAAGCTCGCGGCGGTGGGCGTGCAGGCGGTGCGGCCGAGCGTGGTCGAGCGCGACGAGATCGACCGCATCATCATGGACGAATTGGTCTGCGGCATCTTCAAGCCCGAGAGCGTCGCCCGCTTCCAGGCCGTGTTCACGGGTTTGCAGGCGCAGGGCTGCGATGCCGTGGTGCTGGGCTGCACCGAGATCCCGCTGATCATGAGCGACGCGAACTCGCCCTTGCCCACGCTGGACTCTACGCGCCTGCTGGCGCGCGCCGCGCTGGCGCGGGCCTTGGCGGTTTCTGACGCAGGCGCGTGACCGTTTGATGAATGGCCCCGTCGGTCGGGGCGACTGGGAAAAGGCGCTCAAGAAGCCCGGACGGGCGTCGAAGCAGGAAACAAGGGCGACGGCGTTGTCGCCCACCCTCTTGCAAAGATCCCCCCCCATGAACTGGCTCTCCTACATTTCCGTGCGCGCCAAGCTCGCGCTGCTGCTGGCGCTGTGCGCGCTGGGCATTCTCACCGTCGCGCTCTCGGCGCTCTTCAGCCTGGACCGTGCCGTGGCGGCCAGCCAGCAGCTGGTGCAGGTGGAAGTGTCCGCCCTGCGCACGCTGGGCGACGTGCGCGCCGCCGTGGGCAACATGCGGCGCTATGAGAAGGACCTGTTCCTCAACCTGGCGGACGAAGAGGCCCTGCAGCGTTACCACACGGCCTGGCAGCAGCAGGTGAGCACCGGCCTGGCCCAGCTTGCCGAGCTGCGCCCCGGCCTCAAGGCGGACGAACAGGCCGCGCTCGACCGCATGACCTCAGGCCTCGCGAAGTACCGCGAGGCGGTCAACGCCATCCACGTGGCCATCACGCGCGGCGAGATCAACGACCCCTGGCGCGCCAACGGCGCCATGGAGCCGGCCAAGGCCGATGTGCGCTCGGCCGACGAGGCTTTCATCGAGATCAGCAACGCGGTGGGCGTGCGCGTGGACGGCATGGTCGATGCGCTGGCCCGCCTGCAGCGACAGGCCATGTGGGCCACGGTGCTGGCCGCGCTGGCGGTGCTGGTGCTCGCGCTGGGCCTGGGTTATGTCGTCAGCGGCAGCATCACACGCCCGCTGGGCGAAGCGGCGCGCGCGATCGAACGCGTGGCCGGCGGTGACCTCAGCACCCGGGTGCAGGCCCTGGGGCGCGACGAGACGGCGCGCGTGCTGGCCGGTATCGAGCGCATGCAGAGCGGGCTCGCGCGCATCGTGAGCGAGATCCGGGAAGGCGTCGACGGCATGAACACCGCGAGCGCGGAAATCGCCACGGGCAACCAGGACCTGAGCGCGCGCACGGAGCAGGCGGCGAGCAACCTGCAGGAGACGGCGGCGAGCATGGA
>NZ_JBWKZH010000128.1:0-5651 GCF_059424305.1 Hydrogenophaga sp. GW456-12-10-14-TSB4
AATGACCAAACCCCCAGGTGTCGAAGACACGAGGGGGTTTGGGGGCTGTAAGAGCCTGACGATGACCTACTTTCACACGGGAACCCGCACTATCATCGGCGCAAAGGCGTTTCACTGTCCTGTTCGGGATGGGAAGGAGTGGTACCACCTCGCTATGGTCGTCAGGCATAACTTGTTGTCTTGACTGTGCACGCGCACAGCCAGGACGAATTCATAGAGCTTCGAATCAGCTATTTTGATTGCTGCCAACGATGGACTCATTGCTGAGTCTCGGGCATAACATGACTTTTCAGTCGGATGACATTTGACTCTGATGATTTTCATCAAAGTTATAGGGTCAAGCCGCACGAGCAATTAGTATCAGTTAGCTTAACGCATTACTGCGCTTCCACACCTGACCTATCAACGTCCTGGTCTTGAACGACTCTTTAGGGGGCTCAAGGCCCCGGCAGATCTCATCTTGGAACGAGTTTCCCGCTTAGATGCTTTCAGCGGTTATCTCTTCCGCACTTAGCTACCCGGCAATGCCACTGGCGTGACAACCGGTACACCAGAGGTGCGTCCACTCCGGTCCTCTCGTACTAGGAGCAGGCTTCCTCAAATCTGCAGCGCCCACGGAAGATAGGGACCAAACTGTCTCACGACGTTTTAAACCCAGCTCACGTACCTCTTTAAATGGCGAACAGCCATACCCTTGGGACCGGCTACAGCCCCAGGATGAGATGAGCCGACATCGAGGTGCCAAACACCGCCGTCGATATGAACTCTTGGGCGGTATCAGCCTGTTATCCCCAGAGTACCTTTTATCCGTTGAGCGATGGCCCTTCCATACAGAACCACCGGATCACTATGTCCTGCTTTCGCATCTGCTCGACTTGTCAGTCTCGCAGTTAAGCACGCTTATGCCATTGCACTATTAGCACGATGTCCGACCGTACCTAGCGTACCTTCGAACTCCTCCGTTACACTTTGGGAGGAGACCGCCCCAGTCAAACTGCCTACCATGCACTGTCCCCGATCCAGATAATGGACCTAGGTTAGAACCTCAAACACACCAGGGTGGTATTTCAACGTTGGCTCCACAAGATCTAGCGACCCTGCTTCAAAGCCTCCCACCTATCCTACACAGATCTGTTCAAAGTCCAATACAAAGCTACAGTAAAGGTTCATGGGGTCTTTCCGTCTTTCCGCGGGGAGATTGCATCATCACAAACATTTCAACTTCGCTGAGTCTCAGGAGGAGACAGTGTGGCCATCGTTACGCCATTCGTGCAGGTCGGAACTTACCCGACAAGGAATTTCGCTACCTTAGGACCGTTATAGTTACGGCCGCCGTTTACTGGGACTTCGATCAAGAGCTTGCACCCCATCAATTAATCTTCCAGCACCGGGCAGGCGTCACACCCTATACGTCCACTTTCGTGTTTGCAGAGTGCTGTGTTTTTAATAAACAGTCGCAGCCACCAATTTTTTGCAACCCATTCGTGCTCAGATGTTCTCATCACACTACTAGGGCACACCTTCTTCCGAAGTTACGGTGTCAATTTGCCGAGTTCCTTCTCCTGAGTTCTCTCAAGCGCCTTAGAATACTCATCTCGCGCACCAGTGTCGGTTTGCGGTACGGTCAATTACAAGCTGAAGCTTAGTGGCTTTTCCTGGGACCTCGTTCAGTTACTTCGCGAGCAAGCTCGCTCGATCAACAGCCTCGGTATATGACACGCGGATTTGCCTACGTGTCGCCTACATCTGTCTAAACCGGCACATCCAACCGCCGGATAACCTATTAAGATCCGTCCCCACATCGCACTTGTAATCGGTACAGGAATATTGACCTGTTTCCCATCAGCTACGCATCTCTGCCTCGCCTTAGGGGCCGACTCACCCTACGCCGATGAACGTTGCGTAGGAAACCTTGCGCTTACGGCGAGGGGGCTTTTCACCCCCTTTAACGCTACTCATGTCAGCATTCGCACTTCTGATACCTCCAGCATCCTTTACAAGACACCTTCACAGGCTTACAGAACGCTCTCCTACCACTTGCAATAAATTGCAAATCCGCAGCTTCGGTAACTGGCTTAGCCCCGTTACATCTTCCGCGCAGGACGACTCGATCAGTGAGCTATTACGCTTTCTTTAAATGATGGCTGCTTCTAAGCCAACATCCTGACTGTTTTAGCCTTCCCACTTCGTTTCCCACTTAGCCAATTTTAGG
Organism: Hydrogenophaga sp. GW456-12-10-14-TSB4; assembly: GCF_059424305.1. Taxonomy (NCBI): domain Bacteria; kingdom Pseudomonadati; phylum Pseudomonadota; class Betaproteobacteria; order Burkholderiales; family Comamonadaceae; genus Hydrogenophaga; species Hydrogenophaga sp. GW456-12-10-14-TSB4. Next base: position 2,213 of record NZ_JBWKZH010000128.1, read on the forward strand.
GACCTTAGCTGGCGGTCTGGGTTGTTTCCCTCTTGAGTCCGGACGTTAGCACCCGGTGCTCTGTCTCCCAAGCTGTACTCATCGGTATTCGGAGTTTGCCTTGGTTTGGTAAGTCGCCATGACCCCCTAGCCAAAACAGTGCTCTACCCCCGACGGTAATACTTGAGGCACTACCTAAATAGTTTTCGGAGAGAACCAGCTATTTCCAAGTTTGTTTAGCCTTTCACCCCTATCCACAGCTCATCCGCTAGTTTTGCAACACTAGTCGGTTCGGACCTCCAGTACCTGTTACGGCACCTTCATCCTGGCCATGGATAGATCACTTGGTTTCGGGTCTACACCCAGCGACTGAACGCCCTATTCGGACTCGATTTCTCTACGGCTTCCCTATTCGGTTAACCTTGCCACTGAATGTAAGTCGCTGACCCATTATACAAAAGGTACGCAGTCACCCCTTACGAGGCTCCTACTTTTTGTAAGCACGCGGTTTCAGGATCTATTTCACTCCCCTCCCGGGGTTCTTTTCGCCTTTCCCTCACGGTACTTGTTCACTATCGGTCGATGATGAGTATTTAGCCTTGGAGGATGGTCCCCCCATGTTCAGACAGGATTTCTCGTGTCCCGCCCTACTTGTCGTTAGCTCAGTACCACACAGGTCTTTTCACGTACGGGGCTATCACCCGCTATGGCCGCCCTTTCCAAAGCGTTCCGTTAAGTCTTGTGCTATCACTAACAGGCTCTTCCGATTTCGCTCGCCACTACTTTCGGAATCTCGGTTGATGTCTTTTCCTCGAGCTACTGAGATGTTTCAGTTCACCCGGTTCGCCTCGCATGACTATGTATTCATCATGCGATACCTACTGCTAGGTGGGTTTCCCCATTCGGAAATCTCCGGATCAAAGCTAATTTGCCAGCTCCCCGAAGCTTATCGCAGGCTATCACGTCCTTCGTCGCCTATCATCGCCAAGGCATCCACCACGTGCTCTTATTCACTTGACCCTATAACTTTGACATCTCACCAGGTCTTGCAACCCAACAAGATACAAAATCACATCAAGCAAATGTCTGTCAGGTCTTTCACCTGACGCGTTATGCCGTTTCAATTCGCATCTTTCGATCAAATTGAATATTCGTTGACGCAATCAAAAAATGTTGCTGATGGCACGGTGCACATGAAACCTTTACGAATATGTGCTTTCCATCAGCAACGCTGATTCGACTCTATGAATTTTTAAAGAACAGCCGTGGCCGCCTTTCGGCAAGCCTATTGATCGATAGATATCAATCAACATCAAAGAACCCTGTCGCCAGGATGCTTTGATATTGAAACAAGATAAGTAATTGGTGGAGGATGACGGGATCGAACCGACGACCCCCTGCTTGCAAAGCAGGTGCTCTCCCAGCTGAGCTAATCCCCCAGGATGTCTTTCACTCATTGGAGGGGATGGTGGGTCTGGTTGGTCTCGAACCAACGACCCCCGCCTTATCAAGACGGTGCTCTAACCAACTGAGCTACAGACCCAAGCCGGTCGCTTGATCTCTTCAGGCCTAAGCCCGAATCGCTGGCGACGTCCTTCCAACAACCGATAAGTGTGAGCGTTTGAGCTTGACTGCTTTTTCCAGAAAGGAGGTGATCCAGCCGCACCTTCCGATACGGCTACCTTGTTACGACTTCACCCCAGTCACGAACCCCGCCGTGGTAATCGCCCTCCTTGCGGTTAGGCTAACTACTTCTGGCGAGACCCGCTCCCATGGTGTGACGGGCGGTGTGTACAAGACCCGGGAACGTATTCACCGTGACATGCTGATCCACGATTACTAGCGATTCCGACTTCACGCAGTCGAGTTGCAGACTGCGATCCGGACTACGACTGGCTTTATGGGATTAGCTCCCCCTCGCGGGTTGGCAACCCTTTGTACCAGCCATTGTATGACGTGTGTAGCCCCACCTATAAGGGCCATGAGGACTTGACGTCATCCCCACCTTCCTCCGGTTTGTCACCGGCAGTCTCATTAGAGTGCCCTTTCGTAGCAACTAATGACAAGGGTTGCGCTCGTTGCGGGACTTAACCCAACATCTCACGACACGAGCTGACGACAGCCATGCAGCACCTGTGTTACGGCTCTCTTTCGAGCACTAAGCCATCTCTGGCAAATTCCGTACATGTCAAAGGTGGGTAAGGTTTTTCGCGTTGCATCGAATTAAACCACATCATCCACCGCTTGTGCGGGTCCCCGTCAATTCCTTTGAGTTTCAACCTTGCGGCCGTACTCCCCAGGCGGTCAACTTCACGCGTTAGCTTCGTTACTGAGTCAGAAGAGACCCAACAACCAGTTGACATCGTTTAGGGCGTGGACTACCAGGGTATCTAATCCTGTTTGCTCCCCACGCTTTCGTGCATGAGCGTCAGTGCAGGCCCAGGGGATTGCCTTCGCCATCGGTGTTCCTCCGCATATCTACGCATTTCACTGCTACACGCGGAATTCCATCCCCCTCTGCCGCACTCCAGCCTTGCAGTCACAAGCGCAATTCCCAGGTTGAGCCCGGGGATTTCACGCCTGTCTTACAAAACCGCCTGCGCACGCTTTACGCCCAGTAATTCCGATTAACGCTTGCACCCTACGTATTACCGCGGCTGCTGGCACGTAGTTAGCCGGTGCTTATTCTTACGGTACCGTCATGAGCCCCAGGTATTAACCAGAGCCTTTTCGTTCCGTACAAAAGCAGTTTACAACCCGAAGGCCTTCTTCCTGCACGCGGCATTGCTGGATCAGGCTTGCGCCCATTGTCCAAAATTCCCCACTGCTGCCTCCCGTAGGAGTCTGGGCCGTGTCTCAGTCCCAGTGTGGCTGGTCGTCCTCTCAGACCAGCTACAGATCGTCGGCTTGGTGAGCCTTTACCCCACCAACTACCTAATCTGACATCGGCCGCTCCAATCGCGCGAGGCCTTACGGTCCCCCGCTTTCATCCATAGATCGTATGCGGTATTAGCGCAGCTTTCGCTGCGTTATCCCCCACGACTGGGCACGTTCCGATGCATTACTCACCCGTTCGCCACTCGTCAGCACCTTGCGGCCTGTTACCGTTCGACTTGCATGTGTAAAGCATGCCGCCAGCGTTCAATCTGAGCCAGGATCAAACTCTTTAGTTCGATCTTGAAATTACTCATAAAAACGGAATTGAAGTGAACTTCACTTCTATTCTCATGAGCGTTTAAAGTCTTGCGACTTGGACTCTTTCGAGTCCGTTACGCAATCGCCTTCAAACGCCCACGCTTATCGGCTGTATGTTTTTAATGATCCTGCAGATCCAGCGGCTTTCACCACCTTCATCTGCTTGCTTAGCTGCGATCAGCTGAGCCTCGTATTATGACACAGTTTTTGGCGTCTTGTCAAAAAGTTTGATTTTTTATCTCGCTTTTTGCATCGCCTTGGCTGG
>NZ_JBWKZH010000129.1:0-4402 GCF_059424305.1 Hydrogenophaga sp. GW456-12-10-14-TSB4
CGGGCGACGGTGCTGCCGTCGTGCGGGTATTCGGTGGTGTATTCCGGGCCCGAGGCGTCGCGCCATTGGCCCGCGAAGTAGCTTTGAAGTTTCTCGGTCATGTCAAACCTTTGAGAAGAGAGGGGTCGCCATCCAGAGGTGTCGAGGATCCGGCTTTGCCGGTCCAAGACACCGCCCCCTTGAGGGGGTGACGCGCTGCAAGCGCGGCGCGGGGGTGGGCTTCATATCGTCACCGAGGAAGTGCGGTTGTGCAGGAAACGCAGGGCGGACAACACGGTCAGCGCCGAGGTCTTGGGGTTGTCGGGCAGGGGCTTGCCGCGCATGGTGATGCGCATCTCGCCGAAGGCGCCGCGCACGTCGATCTCGTGGATGTTCTCGGTCACGGTCGGGTCGGCGATCAGGCGCACGCGGGTCGCGTCCAGGCCCAGGCCGGCGAGCGAGACGGTGGCCGCCACGTTGGCGTTCTTCGGGTAGAGGTGGGCGGCTTCGCGCGCCGTGGCTTCGAGGATGACGGTGGGCTCGGTGATCGCGCCCAGGTCCGCCACCTGTTCGGCGGGGCTGCCGCGCCAGCCTTCGGGCGGCTTGCGGCCGGTGTAGGTGACGCTGTCCAGGCCGGCCAGGCGGGCGGACGCGATGGCGTCGATGCCACCGATGGCGCCGGCCAGCAGGTGCACGCGGGTGCCGCCGCGCTGCGCGGCGTCGGCCAGCTTCTCGGGCAGGCCGTCTTCGGACAGCGCGCCGATGGACAGCACGGCGCATTCGATGCCGCGCTCCAGCGCAGGCAGCACGTGGGCGCCGATGGCGGCGTGGCCCGCGCACTCCAGCAGCAGGGTGGTTTCGGGCGGCACCTCGGTGCACACGGTCGCGGCCGTGCCGAGCGCGGCCTGCGCATCGGCGACGTGGCTTTCGGACAGCACCACGTGCGTGATGCGCACCGAGGGGTGTCCGGCCATGCGCGCGAACAGGGTGCGACCGATGGCGCCGTAACCGATCAGCGTGACTTGCTGAAAACTCATGTCTCTTCCTTCTTCTTCGGAGGGCCGGCGAACTTCACGGCAAACGGGCCCCAGGCGTTCATGTCCACCTCCACCACGACCGGGCCGCTGGCATGGGCCAGGGCCTTCTGCAGCGTGTCCTTGGTGGCGGCCGGGTCGGCCAGCTTGAGGTGCGGCACCTGCAGGCTGGCGCAGAGCTGCGCGAAATCGGGCGTGTGCAGTTCCACGTAGGCGTGGCGGCTGCCGTAGATGTCGTCCTGGATGTTCTTGATGACGCCGTAGCGCTGGTCGTTCATGACGATGAAGACCACGTTGGCCTTCTCCTGCGCGGCGCAGGCGAGCTCGCCCACGTTGAGCATGAAGCCGCCGTCGCCGCAGAGCGAGATGGTGCGCCGGCCCAGCGCGTGCTCGGCATCGGCCACGGCCGCGCCCACGCCCATGGCCAGGCCCTGGCCGATGCCGCCGCCCAGGGCGTGCACACCGGCGCGGGGGTGGTCCAGCACCGGGGCGCGGTTGCCCCACATGCTGTTGGAGAGCGTGATATCGCGCACCCACCAGAGGTTCTTGCCGACCACCTCGGCCAGCGTGTTCTTGAGCTTGACGTACTGGCCCAGCGTGCCGTCCACCAGCGTGGCGGCTTCGGCGCGCGCGCGCTTCACATCGGTCGCCAGTTGCGGGTCGATCTGCATGCGGCCTTCAAGCCGGTCGGCCAGGGCGTTGAGCGTGATCTCGGCATCGCCGTGCACGAACAGCTCGCTGCTGTAGCCTCGGCCGTCGGTGAGGGGGTTGGCGTCGATGCGGTAGCGCGTGGCCGGCAGCTTGAGCTTGTAGTTCAGCGTCTCGTTGCTGCGCAGACGCGTGCCGACAGAGAGGAAGGCGTCCACGGTTTCGTAGAACTCTTCGGCCGGCTTCTGCAGGTTGTAGGAGCCCAGCGTGGCGGGGTGGTCTTCGGGCACGATGCCCCGGCCTTGCACGGAGGACACGACGGCCCAGCCCATGTTCACCAGCCGCATCGCGGCGGTGCTGGCGCCGCGCGCGCCGCCGCCCAGCCACAGCAGGGGGCGTTTGGCGCTGAGCAGGCGCTCGGCCAGCAGGTCCACGGCGGCCAGGTTGGGCTGCACCGGCGGCACGGCCAGGGGCGAGAGGTCGGCCGGCAGGTCCAGCTTCATCTTCTGCACGTCGATCGGGATCTCGATGCTTACCGGGCCGCAGGGCGGGGTCTGCGCCAGGCGCACGGCTTCGCGCAGCGTGGCCAGGGCGGTCTCGGGGTTGCGAATGCGGAAGGCGTCCTTGCCGACCGCCTTGAGCATGGCCAGCTGGGCCGGGTGCTCGTGGATGTAGCCCAGGTCGCGGTCCAGGAAGGGCGACTCGATCTGGCCCGTGAGGTGCAACAGCGGGGTGCCGGCGGTGATGGCTTCGACCATCGCGCCCGCCGCGTTGCCGCAGCCGGTGCCGGTGCTGGTGACGCACACGCCCAGCGTGCCGCTCACCCGGGCGTAGGCGTCGGCCATGTTGCACGCACCTGCCTCGCCGCGCGCCGAGACGAAACGGATCTTCTGGCGCGTGTGGAACGCGTCGAGGATGGGCATGTTGTGGATGGAGATCACGCCGAAGGCGGCGCGCACGCCGCATTGCTCCAGGAAGCGGGCGGCGAGTTCACCCACGGTGATGCGTTGAGTGGTAGGGCTCATGCGACTTTCTTTTCGGTCGGTTTGTTTTGCCAGCCACCGCGGTTGGGCAGGTGGCTGATGCGTTCGGTGAGCTGGGCCGCGGCCTGGCGCACCTGGTTGACGAGAACTTCGAGTTCGCCGGGCTGCACCTGCTGCGCCGGCACGGTGATGCTCAAGGCGGCGGCGACCTCGCCCCGGTCGTTGAAGACCGGTGCGGCGATGGTCGAGATGCCGGACTCGAACCCGCCCTGGCTCACGCCGTAGCCGTTGGCGCGGTCCTGGTCGATCAGCTGCTTGAGCTGCTCGACGGTGGCCGGGGTGCGGGGCGTGTATTTCGGCAGCTCGGGTTCGGGGTAGAGCTGGCGCAGGGCGTTCAGGTCGAGGTCGCTGAGCAGCAGGCGGCCCAGCACGGTGGCGTGGGCCGGCAGGCGCGCGCCGACCTGGATGGAATGGAACAGCGCGCTGCGGCCGGCGACCTTGGCAATGAAGACCACGTCGCGCGCGTCGCGCACCACCACATGGGCCGAGTAGCCGCACTCGTCGCGCAGCGCCTCGATGATGGGGCGGCCGTGTTCGGTGAGCTCCATGGAGGCCAGGAACTCGAAACCCAGGCGCAGCACGGACAGGCCGAGCTTGTAGTAGGCGCCGTCGCCCACGCGCTCGACGAAGCCACCTTGCTCCAGCGTCTGCAGCATGCGGAACACCGAGGCGCGCGGGAGTTCGAGCCGGCGCGAGATGTCGGCGCCGGTGAGCTCGCGCTCGTCGCGGTTGAACAGCATCAGCAGCTGCAGGCCGCGCATGAGCGCGGGCACGGTGTAGCGGTCGTCGTTTTTCTCGGTGGCCATGGTCTTCTCCTTGTTCAGTTGAGACCCAGCAGGGCGTTCACCGCGCCGGGCGCTTCCAGCGGGCACGCATGGCCCGCAGAACCGAGATCATTCCATGACACGCCGGCGGCCTGGGCCACGGCCTGGCAGGACGAGGGCGTGGTGATGCCGTCGGCACCGCCACTGGCCACCGCCACCGGCAGGCGCAACTGCTTCAGGTCGGCCGCCAGGGTGCCGTGGGCGAGCAGGCGCGCGGCCTGCGTGTAGCCCGCGGGAATCACCTGCGACATGCTTTCGCGCACGGCCTCGACCAGCTCGGGCGCTGCACCGGGCGAGAGCATGGCGGTGCCGCGCGCCTGCGCCATGCCCTGCGGGCCCAGTCGCTCCAGCGAGGCCAGGCGGTCGCGCAGTTTCTGCTCGCGCACGGCCGGCTCGGCGTTGCCGTAGCCGCCGGCGGGCGAGAGCAGCACCAGGCGCTGCACACGCGCAGGCGCCAGCAGGGCGGCCCGGCCGGCCATCAGCGCGCCCAGCGAGTGGCCCACCAGCGTGATGGGCGTTTGCACGCCCAGCGCGTCGAGCCAGGCCCAGAGGCGTTCGGCGTAGTCGTCGGCGCGCGGCCAGTCGGCCTTCACCGGATCGCTGGTGCCGTAGCCCGGCGCGTCCCAGGCCAGCACGCGCACGGGCTGGCCCGCGGCGGCGTCGAGCTGGCGCACCCAGCTGCCCGAGGCCGAGCCGATGCCGTGCAGCAGCACGTGCGTCACGTCCTTGGCCGATCCTGCCTCGCGGTAGGACAGGCGCGCGCCATCCGCCAGCACAGTGCTGCGCAGCGGGTGGGAGGCGAGGGCTTGAAGAGGCGTCATGGCGGCAGGCGTCGAAGCGTTCAACGCTTGATCTTGGCCAGGGGGCTGTCGGG
>NZ_JBWKZH010000130.1:0-3707 GCF_059424305.1 Hydrogenophaga sp. GW456-12-10-14-TSB4
ATCGGCGACGGCACCCCCGAGGAAGTCCGACGCAACGAGGAGGTCATCAGCGCCTACCTCGGCACGAGTCACTGAACGAGACACACACCATGGCTTTCTTTCTAGAGACTTTGTTCGGCGGCCTGATGGTGGGCATGCTGTATTCCCTGGTCGCCCTGGGCTTCGTGCTGATCTTCAAGGCCTCGGGCGTCTTCAACTTCGCGCAGGGTGCGATGGTGCTGTTCGCCGCCCTGGCCATGGCCCGCTTCTCGGAATGGATTCCGATGTGGCTGGGCATCGAGAACAAGTGGGTCGGCAACATCGCGGCCTTCGTGGCGGCCGGCGCGCTCATGTTCGTCATGGCCTGGCTGATCGAGCGGCTGGTGCTGCGCCACCTGGTCAACCAGGAGGCCGCCACCCTGCTCATGGCCACGCTGGGCATCACCTACTTCATCGACGGCCTGGGCCAGAGCCTGTTCGGCAGCAACATCTACAAGATCGACATCGGCATGCCCAAGGACCCGGTGTTCGTGCTGGACTCGGTGTTCCAGGGCGGCCTGCTGCTCAACCAGGAAGACGTCATCGCCGCGGCCATCGCCGCTGCGATGGTGATCGCGCTCAGCCTGTTCTTCCAGAAGACGGCCACCGGCCGCGCGCTGCGCGCGGTGGCCGACGACCACCAGGCCGCGCAGTCCATCGGCATCCCGCTCAACCGCATCTGGGTCATCGTCTGGTGGGTGGCCGGTCTGGTGGCGCTGGTGGCGGGAATCATCTGGGGGTCCAAGCTGGGCGTGCAGTTCTCGCTCACCACGGTGGCGTTGCGCGCCTTGCCGGTGGTGATCCTGGGCGGCCTCACCTCGGTGCCTGGCGCCATCATCGGCGGGCTGATCATCGGCGTGGGCGAGAAGCTCTCCGAGGTCTACCTCGGGCCGTTCGTGGGCGGCGGCATCGAGATCTGGTTTGCCTATGTGCTGGCGCTGGTGTTCCTGCTGTTCCGGCCTCAAGGCCTGTTCGGCGAAAAGATCATTGACCGAGTCTGAGAAAGCCCGACATGTTCTATCGTGAAAACGGTCAGTTCAAGACCACCTACCGCGCCGACCAGCAGATCTTCCCGATCACCCAGGACCGACGGATGGTCTGGGCCTTCATCGCCTTCGCCTTCATCGCGGTCCCATTGCTCGCCGACGAGTACCTGTTGCGCGCCATCCTGATCCCCTTCCTGATCATGTCGCTGGCGGCGCTGGGTGTGAACATCCTGGTGGGTTACTGCGGCCAGATCTCGCTGGGCTCGGGGGCCTTCATGGCCGTGGGGGCCTACGGCGCCTACAACTTCTTCGTGCGCGTGCCCGGCATGCCGCTGATCCCCGCGCTGATCCTGGGCGGCCTGTGCGCCACCTTCTTCGGCATCCTCTTCGGCCTGCCCAGCCTGCGCGTGCGCGGCCTGTACCTGGCCGTGGCCACGCTGGCGGCGCAGTTCTTCGCCGACTGGATGTTCCTGCGCATCAAGTGGTTCACACTGGACACGCCTTCGGGCTCGGTGTCGGTTTCCAACCTGCAGGTGTTCGGCTTCTCGCTGGAGAGCGCCGCCGGCAAGTACCTGTTCTGCCTGGCGGTGCTGGTGGTGATCGCGCTGCTGGCCAAGAACCTGGTGCGCAGCGCCATCGGCCGCGAGTGGATGGCGATCCGCGACATGGACGTGGCCGCCGCCGTGATCGGCATCCGCCCGATGTACGCCAAGCTCAGCGCCTTCGCCGTCAGCAGCTTCATCATCGGCGTGGCCGGCGCGCTCTGGGCCTTCGTTCACCTCAGCGCCTGGGAGCCGGCGGCGTTTTCCGTGGACGTGTCCTTCCGCCTGCTGTTCATGGTGATCATCGGCGGCCTGGGCTCCATCGTGGGCAGCTTCTTCGGCGCGGCCTTCATCGTCGTGCTGCCGATCTTTCTCAATCAGGTCCTCCCCGCCGCCGGGGCGCTCGTGGGCATCGAGATCTCCACGGTCGCGGTCTCGCACGCGGAGTTCATGGTCTTCGGGGCCCTGATCGTCTGGTTCCTGATCGTCGAGCCCCACGGGCTCGGCAAGCTCTGGTCACTCGGAAAACAAAAGTTGAGGATCTGGCCGTTTCCTCACTGACAGCCTGGGAGGTTTTGAATCCGGCCACGAGGCACCCCACCACCATCTGGAGACAACATGAAGAAGACCTGCGCGATTTTCGCGACGGTGTTGGCCTTGCTCGCCCCGAGCATGACGACCACCGCCATTGCCCAAGAAAAACAACAGTATTTCCCTCTGCTCACCTTCCGCACCGGCCCGTATGCGCCCAGCGGATCGCCCTGGGCGAACGGCTTTGTCGACTACTTCAAGCTCGCCAACCTCAAGGGGGGCATCAACGGCGTTCGCATCGCCTGGGAAGAGTGCGAGACGGCCTATGCCACCGACCGGGGCGTCGAGTGCTACGAGCGCATGAAGGGGAAGAACGGCGGCGCGACGGTCTTCCAGACCATGTCCACCGGCATCACGCTGGCTTTGACGGAACGCGGCATGACCGACGGCATTCCCATTCTGACGCCGGCCTATGGCCTGAGCGAGAGTGCCGACGGTGAGGTCTTCAAGTGGAGTTTCCCGATCGGGGGCAGCCATTGGGCCTCGGCCGACACACAGATCCAGTACATCGCGCAGAAGGCGGGCGGGCTGGACAAGCTCAAGGGCAAGAAGGTCACCCTGCTGTACCACGACAGCCCGTACGGCAAGGAAGCGATCCCGGTGGTGACGGCGCGCGCGAAGAAGCACGACTTCGAGTTGACCGCCATCCCGGTGTCCCATCCCGGCGTGGACCAGAAGGCCGCCTGGCTGCAGATCCGCCGCGCACGCCCGGACTTCGTGCTGCTCTGGGGTTGGGGTGTGATGAACTCCACCGCGCTGAAGGAGGCGCAGTCCACCGGCTTCCCGCGCGACCGCGTGGTGGGTGTCTGGCCCTCCGGCTCCGACTCCGATGTGCGGGAAGTGGCGGGCGCCGCCGGCTACAGCGCCGTGCTCGTGCTGCCGGGCCCGGGGTTCGATTCCGCCATTGCCAAGGAGGTGCGCGAGAAGCTGCACGACAAGGGCCAGGGTTCCGGCCCGAAGGAGGAGGTGGGCGAGGCGCTGTACATGCGCGGCCTGATGAACGCCATGGTGGCGGTGGAGGGTGTGCGCCGCGCGCAGGAGAAGTTCGGCAAGGGCCAGGTGATGACGCCCGCCCAGGCCCGGTGGGGGTATGAGAACCTGCAGATCAACGACAAGCGCCTCGCGGAGCTCGGCATTGCCGACGTGATGCAACCGCTGGCCACCACCTGCAAGGACCACATGGGCCCCTCCGCCGCGCGCGCCTACACCTGGAACGGCAGCAAGTGGGAGGTGAGCTCGGAGTGGCTGCACGCGGACCCCGCCGTGCTCAACCCCTTGATCAAGGCCGCAGGCGACAAGTACGCGGGCGAGAAGAAGCTCACGCGCCGCGCAGCCGCCGACTGCCAGGGCTGACCCACCCCCGCCGCGCTGCGCGCGACCCCCTCAAGGGGGCGACACCTGGGGCCGGCAAAGCCGGACCCTCGGTGTCACTTGAGTGGGGCACGCGCTCCGGTGGTGGTTCTTTCCCGCGGCTGGTTTTTCCAGCCGCCATCCGCAAGGCCGGCGAGCCGTGCCTTGCGAATGGTCCCCAAGGAATCGGAATCCTCATGAGCACACCCAACACCGTCCT
>NZ_JBWKZH010000131.1:0-3533 GCF_059424305.1 Hydrogenophaga sp. GW456-12-10-14-TSB4
GCGGCGGGCAGCACCGCTGCCGCGGCGAACAACAGGGTGGCCAGTCGGTGAGAGAGGTGCATGGCGGGCGGATCGGTGGAGGGCGGGGACGCCGTCGCGAAGTCTATCCAATCCGGCCCATATCCGGGGGGGTGTGGCCATGGCGAGGGCCCCGACGGCCCGGGCTGGTCATCGGCGTGTCACGCGATGCTGTTCCAGAAAACCGCGATCGATGCGGTCTTTCCAGCCCCAGACCCAGGCGCCGGACAGGGTGAGCGGTCCCCAGCTCGCGATGCCGTGGCCGGTGCCGCAGGCGAGCAGGGCGATGCGGGAGCGACTGGCCGGCAAGGCGCGCAGCGCGCCGCCCTCGTGCGCGGCCAGCAGGTTGTGGGCGAGTGCCGCACCGGCGTGCATGTCGCCCGGTGCCCCATCCGCGCGGGTGGCCACGCTGCCGGCGGCGAACACCTGGGGGTGGCTGGTGCTTTGCTGGGTCGGGCCGGTCAGCACCTGCCCGCGGTCGTTGAGCGCCAGGCCGCTGGTCTGCAGCCAGGCGGGGGCGCACAGGCCCGTGGCCATCAGCGGCACGTCGCAGGCCAGGCGGGCGCCGTTGCCCAGGTGCACCTCGCCCTCGCTCATGCCTACGCAGGCCTCGCGCAGCACCGTGATGCCCCGGCGCCGCAGCTGGCGCAGCACGCGCTGACGCACCGGTGTTGGAAGGTCGGTGCCGACCTCGCCGCCCCCGGTGATGAGCGTGAAACGTGCGCCGGGCAGGCCGTGTTCGCGGATGCCTTGTTCGGCCGCGAACACCAGTTCGATGCCATCGGCCTCGGCGCCCACCACGGCCACCGACACGGCCTGTTGCTGCGCCAGCGCCATCACCTGGGGCCACAGGGCCACGAAGGCTTCCAGCGGGCTCAGGTGCAGGGCGTGGTGGTTGGCCCCGGGCATCTCGGCGTCGAGCCGGGCGCGGTCGGGCACGGTGCCGGTGTCGATGGACAGCAGGTCGTAGCCCAGCGTGGCGGGCACGCCTTGCGCCCCGCCGCTGGCTGCGATCTGGATCTGGCGGGCGGCGGCATCGAGCCCGGTGCAGCGCCCCTGCAACCAGCGCGCGCCTGCGGCGCGCACCAGCGGTTCGAGCGCGACGCGGCCTTCGTCGGCCGTGTGCTGGCCGGCCATGAACCCGGGCAGGCAACCGGGGCTGGTGTGCTGCGGGAACGGCGTGAGCAGCACCACGTCCAGGTTGCCGGGGTGGTGCCGCGCGAGGCGCGCCAACACCTGCAGATGGGCCTGGCCGGCACCCAGCAACACGAGTTTCTTGATGCCGTGGTGCATGGCCTGCGTGCCTCAGACCACCAGCATGGCTGCGAACCAGGCGCAGCCGCCGAGCTTCACCGCGGCCGGGCGCCCGGGCGTGCGCCAGAGCGAGGCGAGCAGGAAGGCGTTGTAGGGCAGCGGCGCGAAATGCACCGCGACGGCCCAGGCGATGGGCAGGCCCTGCGCGGCCAGCATCAGCGCCGCGAACAAGGTGCAGAGGTTGATCACGCTGCCCACGGCGATCATGTCGCGCCAGAACAGCGTGCGCCAGGCGACCCGGCCCTGCCAACGCCGGCGCCAGAACCCGTTGGTATGGGGCGCTGTGCCGGTCATGGGCAGGACGGTGTTCAATGGGCGCTCAGGATGCCGGCACCGAGCAGGCCGAAGACCAGCAGGCCCAGTGCGATGCGGTAGTACACGAAGGCCATGTAGCCGCGCGTGGACACCAGTTTGAGGAACACCACGATCACGCCGTAGCCGACGCCGAAGGCGATCAGCGTGGCCAGGGCGGTGGGCCCGGGGGCGACCGGGCTGCCGTGCTGCCAGCTGCGCAGCAGCTGGTAGAAGCCCGAGCCCATCACCGCGGGAATGGCCAGCAGGAAGGAATAGCGCGCCGCCGCTTCGCGCGTATAGCCCATGAGCAGGCCGGCGGTGATGGTGCCGCCCGAGCGCGAGACGCCGGGGATCAGGGCCATCGCCTGCGCCAGGCCGAACAGCAGGCCGTGGCCCCAGGTGAGCTGGCTCAGCGGGCGCTCGCGCCGGCCGTAGTGGTCGGCCGCGCCGAGGATGATGCCGAACACGATCAGCATGGTGGCCGTGATGTAGAGGTTGCGCAGCGAGCCTTCGATCGCGTCCTTGAACAGCAGGCCCAGCACCACGATGGGCACCGAGCCGATGATGATCAGCCAGCCCATGCGGGCGTCGGGGTCCTGGCGCCTGGCCGGTTGCGTGAGCGAGGCCCACCAGGCCAGGAAGATGCGCACGATGTCGTGCCGGAAGTACAGCAGCACGGCGGCCTCGGTGCCGATCTGGGTGATGGCGGTGAAGGCCGCGCCCGGGTCGCCGCCCGAGGGCAGCAGCGGGCCGATGATGCGCAGGTGCGCGCTCGAGGAGATGGGGAGGAATTCGGTCAGGCCCTGGATCAGGCCCAGGAAGGCGGCTTCGAGCCAGGCGGAGGTGGAGCTCATGGGTGGGGCGGGCAAAGCGGCATGGGTGCGCGAAGTATAGGGATGCGCCGCCCCGGGGGTCAGGCCAGCAGGGCCTGCGCGAACTCGCGCGCGTCGAAGGTTTCGAGGTCTTCGAGCTTTTCGCCGACCCCGATGAAGTAGACCGGCACCGGCTTTTCGCGCGCGATCGCGCAGAGCACGCCGCCCTTGGCGGTGCCGTCGAGCTTGGTGATGACCAGGCCGGTGAGCTGCAGGGCGTCGTCGAAGGCCTTCACCTGCATGAGCGCGTTCTGGCCGGTGTTGCCGTCGATCACCAGCAGCACCTCGTGCGGTGCGCTGGCGTCGGCCTTCTGCACCACGCGCTTGATCTTGCGCAGCTCTTCCATCAGGTGCAACTGCGTGGGCAGGCGCCCGGCGGTGTCCACCAGCACCACGTCGCGTCCGCGCGCCTTGCCGGCGGTCACGGCGTCGTAGCTCACGGCGGCCGGGTCGCCGCCTTGCTGGGTGATGATCTCCACGGTGTTACGGTCGGCCCAGACGGCGAGCTGCTCGCGCGCCGCGGCGCGGAAGGTGTCGGCCGCGGCCAGCAGCACCGAGGCACCGCCGTCGGCCAGGTGGCGCGTGAGCTTGCCGATGGAGGTGGTTTTGCCCGCGCCGTTGACGCCCGCGACCATGATCACGGTGGGTTTGTGCTCGCCGATCACCAGCGGCTTCTGCAGCGGCGCGAGCAGGTCGGCGATGGCCTCGGCCAGAAGGCCCTTGACGGCGGCCGGGTCGGTGGTCTTGCTTTCCTTGACCCGGCGCTTCAGGTCGGCCAGCAGGTGGGTGGTGGCTTTCACGCCGGTGTCGGCCATCAGCAGGGCCGACTCCAGCTCTTCGTAGAGGGCCTCGTCGATCTGGGTGCCGGTGAACACCGTGGCGATGCCCGAGCCGGTCTTGCGCAGGCCGGTCTTGAGCTTGTCCAGCCAGCCCTGGCGCGGGGCGGCTGGGGCAGCGGCAGGGGCCGGCACGTCGGCGACAGGCGCGGGTGCCACAGGCGAGGGCGCGACGGTCTCCGGCAGGGCGGGCGCGGGT
>NZ_JBWKZH010000132.1:0-3317 GCF_059424305.1 Hydrogenophaga sp. GW456-12-10-14-TSB4
GCCCCGGTGCCTGCACCGCCGCCGCCGGTGAGCGCCCTGCCCGCGCCCGACTTCATTTCGCACGCCGCCTCGCCCCACGACTACCGCAAGGACGGTGCGCGCCACATCTACGAACGCAACGCCCACCGCATCTACAAGGGCCAGCTGCCGCCGCTGATGCACGCCGTGGGCGTGCTCCAGGTGCAGGTGGACGGCCGGGGCAACGTGCAGAACATCAACTGGATGCGCGCGCCCAGCCACGTGCCCGACGTGATGCGCGAGATCGAGCGCACGGTGCGCGCCGCGGCCCCCTTCCCTGCGCCGGTGCGCATGGGCAGCGTGACCTACACCGACGTGTGGCTGTGGGACAAGAGCGGGCGGTTCCAGCTCGACACGCTGACCGAAGGTCAGCGCGACAAGTAAGCGCCCCCGAGCTCTCGAAAAACCCGCCGTCCGGCGGGTTTTTCGTTTCAGGCCGCGTCAAGGGACGTGGTGCGCCGCCCGGTGCAGGTGCGCGATGAAGTGGCGCACCGCAGGCGACACCCGCGAGTCGCTGCGGATGATGGCGCCCACGGACAGGGGCAGGCCTTCCTCGGCAATCGGCACGATCTGCATGTGGGGCGCGGCCTGCGGGTGCTCGGCGATCTGGCGCGGCATGAGCCCCACGAAGTTGCCGGACGCCAGCAGGGAAATCAGGCTCAGCGTCGAGTTCACCACCGCCCCCACCGGCGGCAGCGCCAGGCCGTGGGACTCGAAGAACTGGCGGGCGTAGCCGGTGTCGTTCGAGAGGTGCGTGTAGATCCAGCGCTCGTCCACCAGCTCCGCCAGCCGGCGGGCCTTGGCCCGGGGATGCCCCTTGCGCACGACCACCACCATCGTGGTCTTCATCAGCGGCTCGGCGATGAACTCCCCGGCCGACAGCCCCTCGGGAATGCCCCCCACAGCGATGTCCACTTCGTTGGTGCGCAAGCGCTGCAGCTGCGCGATGTAAAGCTCTTCGCTGACCCGCAGGCGGATGTCTGGGTAGTCCCGGCCGAAGGTCCGGATGGCCTCCGGGATCAGCAGCATCACGGCCACCGGCACCGCCGCGATGTTGAGCTCACCGCGCATCACGCCGCCCAGCTGGCTGATCTTGTCGGTGGCCATCAGCAACTCCTTGGCCACCTTCTTGGCATGCTGGTACATCACCATGCCCTGCGCCGTGGGCAAGACGCCCCGCGAGCTCCGCACCAGCAAGGGCGCGGCCAGCTCGACCTCGAGCTCGCGTACAACCTTGGTCAGCGCGGGCTGGGAAACACCGATCTCGCGGGCCGCGCTGCGCAGGCTGCCCTGTTCCACGGCGACGATCAGGGCATTGAGGGCAGAAAGTTTCATGGTTGCCGGGCCTCCGCGATAACCGGATGTTATCTCGTGCGTTCTTTGAACATCTGGGCGGTGCCGCAACGGCGCCAGACAATCGCCACCGTGTCGCTCGATGAGCGCGTTCCCCAGGAGACAAACCCATGACCCCCAACGCTTTTCGCCACCTGGCCCGCGGCTTCGTGCTGTCGCTCGGCCTGCTCGCCGCCCTCACCGGGGCGCAGGCGCAGAACTTCCCGACCAAGCCGGTCCGCATCACCACGCCCTTCCCGGTCGGCAGCGGGCCCGAGGGGGTGTTGCGCCTGGTGGCCGACAAGCTGTCCAAGCTGTGGGGCCAGCCAGTGATCGTGGAGAACAAGCCCGGCGGCAACGGCTTCATCGCCATCGACCAGTTCAAGCGCGGCGCGAGCGACGGCCACGACCTCATCCAGCTGGACAACGTGCACCTGACCGCCTACCCGCACCTCTTCAAGAAGCTGCCCTACGACGCGGCGAACGACTTCGACCCCCTGTACCCGCTGTTCAAGACCTACTTCTTCATGACCACGGCGGTGGACAGCAAATACAGGAACGTGGCCGACGTCATCGCCGACGCCAAGGCCCGCCCAGGCGACCTCAACTACGGCTCCTGGTCCGTGGGCAACCCGGTCCATCTGGGGTCCGCGCTGCTGGAGACCGTCACCGGCACCAGGATGCAGCACATCATCTTCAAGGAAACCAGCCAGCTGTACACCTCGGTGGCGCGCGGCGAACTCGCCTTCGCCCTGGGCACCAGCGCCACCGCCGGCCCGCTCTACCGGGCGCAGAAGATCAAGTTCCTGGCCGTGGCCGCGCCGCGCCGCATTCCCGCCTACGCCGATGTGCCCACCTTCACCGAAGCCGGCGGCCCGAAGGACTTCGAGGTTGCGGGCTGGACCACCATCGCCGCGCCGAAGCACCTGCCGCCAGCCGTGCGCGAGAAGATCGCCAAGGACATCGCGACCGTCCTCACCGACCCGGACTTCAAGGAAAAATACCTGAGCTTCGGCTACGAAATGTTCCCGGCCACCAAGGCGGAGTTCGACAAGTACATCCAGAACGAGTCGGTCCGCCAGGCCGACACGATCAAGAAGGCCCAGGCCTCGCTGGACTGACCCGCATGGCACAGATCATTGGCGCCATCGCCACCTCGCACACCCCGACCATCGGGTTCGCCGCCGACAAGAACCAGAAGGACGACCCGGTGTGGGGGCCGATCTTCGCCGCCTACGAGCCGGTGCGCGCGTGGCTGGACGAGAAGAAGCCCGACGTCATGTTCATCGTCTACAACGATCACATCACGTCCTTCTTCTTCGACCACTACTCCGCGTTCACCCTGGGCATCGGCGACCGCTATGCCGTGGCCGACGAGGGCGGCGGCGCACGCGACGTGCCGCCGCTGACAGGACACCCGGCGCTGGCGCGCCACATTGGCCAGTCGCTCGTGTCGGAAGAATTCGACATGGCGTTCTTCCAGGACAAGGCGCTGGACCACGGCTGCTTCTCGCCCATGTCCATGCTGCGCGGCGGCGATGCGTCATGGCCAGCCCCGATCGTGCCCCTGCAGGTGGGGGTGCTCCAGTTCCCCGTGCCGTCGGCGCGGCGCTGCTACAAGCTCGGCCAGGCCCTGCGCCGCGCGGTGGAGTCGTATCCCGAGGACTTGAAGGTGGTGATCGTCGCCACGGGCGGCCTGTCGCACCAGGTGCACGGCGAGCGCGCCGGGTTCAACAACACCCCGTGGGACCAGCGCTTCCTCTCGCTGATCGAAGAGGACCCCGAGCGCCTGGCCGACCTGACGCACGCGGAACTCGCCGAACTCGGGGGCCTGGAAGGCGCCGAGGTCATCATGTGGCTCATCATGCGCGGCGCCCTGTGCGCCCAGGTGCGCAAGGTGCACCAGAGCTACTACCTGCCGTCCATGACCGGCATTGCCACCGCGATCTACGAGAACCCACCCTCCC
>NZ_JBWKZH010000133.1:0-3299 GCF_059424305.1 Hydrogenophaga sp. GW456-12-10-14-TSB4
GGGTGAAGGAGTTGGGTGGGGCGGACCATGCGGGCATTTTGCGACAAGGCGCCGCCGCGCGCTGACGCCTGCGTTCAGGTGGGCGGGTGGCCCAGTGCGGTCATCTCGGGTGAAAGGCCTTGCCATGCCACGTCAAAACCCGGCGTCGAGCGCTCCGGCGGCAGTGGCGCGCTGCGCAGCGCCCAGTGCGCGCCCGCCACCACGCTGTCGATCACCGGGATCGGCACCTCGGCCTGCACCGCGCCGGCCATGCCGGCCAGGCCCGCACCGCCCAGGATGACGGCCTGCACGCCGAGTTGCCGGGAGGCGTCCCGGCAGGCCTGGGCAAGCAACGCGCGCGCGGCCACCGGGTCGGCGGCGAGCTGGGCGCCGGTGGGTGCCACGGTGTGGATGCCCGCGAGCTGCTGGGCCTGGCCGAGCGCCTGGGCCAGGCGCTGCAGCATCGGCCCCCAGCGGGTGCCGCCGGTGACGATGGCGTAGCGCCCATGGCGCGCGGCCTCGATGAAGGCGGCTTCGGCCAGGCCGGTCACCGGCACCGGGCTGCTCTCGCGCAGGGCCATCAGGCCGGGGTCGCCGAAACAGCCGATCAGCACCGCGTCGGGCGGGGTCTGGGCGGTGGCCAGGTCCTGGGCCCAGGCGTCGAGCGTGGCGTGGGCGGCCACGGCGTAGCTGGCTTCGTCGGCGATGTAGGGCGAACCGAAGCGCGCGGTCACGGCGCGCACGCCCACGTGCAACCCGGCGGCCTGTTGCACGTGCGCCTGCAGCAGCGCGCTCACGCCGGGCGAGGTGTTGGGGTTGATGACCAGCAGCTGGCGCATCAGGCCACGGGGGCGAAGAGGCGTTCGAGGTCCGGCGCCGCGGCGGTGGGCGGCGAGAAGTCCAGTTGCGCTTCGAGCCGGTCCAGGTGCTCGCGCATCAGCCGCGCGGCCTCGCGCGCATCGCGCAGCCGGATCGCGGCCAGCAGCGCGCGGTGCTCGTCGCAACCGCAGGCCGTGGCGTCGCGCCGGGCCTGGGCGTGGCTGCTGCTGTAGGTCATGAGGATGAGCGAAGTGCGCGAGACCATCTCGCGCAGGATGCGGCCCAGGGTCTGCTGGCCGGCGCGGTCCGCGATGTGCAGGTGGAAATCGCCCGAAAGCCGGATCGCACGCCGCATGTCGCCGGCGCTGCGCGCCGCCTCTTCGTCGCGGATGCAGCGGGTGAGCAGCTGGATGTCGTCGCGCTCGGCGCGTGCCACGAAACGCTCGACCAGGCTGGACTCGATCAGGCGGCGCACCTCGAACACCTCGCGCGCCTCCTGCTCGCTGGGCTGGGCGATGGTGGCGCCCCGGTTGGGCGTGAGCGTGACCACCTGCTCGTTGGCCAGGCGCACCAGCACCGGCCGGATCAGCGTGCGCGAGACCCCGAAGGCGCTGGCCAGGCGGTCCTCGACCAGCTTGGTTCCCGGGGGCAGCCGGTGGTCGAGGATGGCCGAGACCACACGGTCGTAGATGAGGCTGTCGGTGCTGCCGGTCACGCGCTGCGCCCCTTCTTCTGCCGCCGCCCCAGCCAGAGCGCGAGCGAGACCGCCACGCCCATCACCAGCAGCGAAACCACCGTGGTCACCGTGCCCAGCGCGTAGATGGCGGGGGTGGTCACCGTGGAGGTGAGGCCCTGCAGCTCCAGCGGCAGCGTGTTCACGTCGCCGATGGCCTGAGAGGTGCGCGCGATCTCGTCCCAGCTCAGGGTGAAGCCGAACATGCCGATGCCGACCACCGAAGGACCGATCAGCGGCAGCACCACGTGGCGAAAGCCTTGCCACGGCGTGGCGCCCAGGTCGCGCGCGGCTTCTTCGTAGGCCGGGTTGAAGCGGTTGAACACCGCGAACATGATGAGCAGGCCGAAGGGCAGCGTCCAGGTCAGGTGGGCGCCCAGGGCCGAGGTGAGCAGGCCGAGGGCGGTGCCGTAGTTCTCCAGCGTGCCGGTGGCGTCCACCGCTTCGAGCAGCCCTTTCAGAGCGCCGTCGAGCAGGCGGAACTGCAGGCCGATGCCCAGCGAGACGATGATGGACGGCATGATCAGGCTGGCCACCGTGACGTAGAACAGCGCATTGGCGCCGCGCAGCGGCTTGCGGAAGGCCAGGCCGGCGAGCACCGAGAGCAGCACGGTGAACAGCATCACCACGCCGCCCAGCATCAGCGAGCGCAGGAAGGCCGCGCCGATGTCCACCGTGCCCAGGCCTTCGGCGAGCTTGTGGAACCAGTGCAGCGACACGCCGCGCAGCGGGAAGGTGAGACCGCCCTCGGGCCCCTGGAAGCTGAGCACGAAGATCACGGCCATCGGGCCGTACATGAACAGCACGAAGAGCGCGAAGACGATGGCCAGCGGCCAGAAGCCGGCGGCGCGGGGTTCCTTGAAGCGGGGCATGGATCAGAGCTCCTTGCGGATGTCGACCAGCCGGGTGAGGCCCCAGATGATCATGAGCACCACGGCCAGCAGGATTACCGCGTTGGCCGCCGCCAGCGGGAACTGCAGGTAGGAGGTCTGCACCTGGATGATCTTGCCCACCGAGGCGATCTGCTGCCCGCCCATCACGCCGATGGTGACGAAGTCGCCCATCACGATGGTGATGACGAAGATCGAGCCAATGAGGATGCCGGTCCTGGACAGCGGCACGATCACGTTCCACAGCGTCTGCCAGCCGGAGGCGCCGCTGTCGCTGGCGGCTTCGAGCAGGCTGCGGTCGATGCGCATCATGCTGTTGAAGATCGGCACGATCATGAACATGGTGTAGAGGTGCACGAAGGCCAGCACCACCGAGAAGTCGGAGAACAGCAGCCACTCCACCGGCTCGTCGACCAGCCCCAGGCCCATCAGGCCCTGGTTCACCAGGCCGTTGCGGCCCAGCAGTGGCACCCAGGAAATCATGCGGATGACGTTGGAGGTCCAGAACGGCACGGTGCAGAGCACGAACAGCAGGGTCTGCATGCCGGGCGAGCTCACGTGGAACGCGAGGAAGTAGGCCACCGCGAAGCCCACCAGCAGGGTGATGCCCCACACCAGCAGGCAGAACTTCAGGGTGGACAGGTAGGTGGAGAGCGAGACGCAGAAGTCGCCGTGCTCGGTGAGCGTGGAGCAGCCCTCGAAGATGGCCGCGTAGTTGCGCAGCGTGAAGCCGGGGATGAGCTCGTACTCGTTGAAGTTCCAGAAGCTCACCATCACGGTGAGCGCCAGCGGGATCAGGAAGAACACCACGAACACCAGCGTGAACGGCGCGGCCTGCCACCAGGCCTTCACGGTGCGCGTGGGGCCGAGGGCGGGTG
>NZ_JBWKZH010000134.1:0-3145 GCF_059424305.1 Hydrogenophaga sp. GW456-12-10-14-TSB4
GTGCGTTTGTGGGTGCAGGACAGTGGCCCGGGTCTCTCTTCGGAGGTTCTCGATCGGCTGTTCCGGCCTTTCTTCACGACGAAGAACGATGGGAATGGGCTGGGGTTGTGGATCAGCCAGGGCCTGGTGGAACGCTATGGAGGGCACATCACGGCCGAGAACCTCTCCGCTGGCTCCGGCGCTTCCTTCTGCGTGGCTTTGTTGACGGAGCCGCATGCGCCTGAGGCTGCGCCTACCCGAGATGGTCGGCCTGGGGGACTCTGAGGCGTTCCTGGATTTCTCGGCTGAACCTCGCGTCAGGCCGATGGCTACACCCGCCTGCGAGACAGGTCGGCACACCACCATGGGTGTGCCAGCTTTTGATCAGGCCAACATATCGAAGCCCTGCGCCTCGACGTTGACAAAAGCCCGGGTGAACCCAGCCAAGGCCGCATAAAAAGAAGCCTTGGGATGCCCGGCAATCGCATCGCACATCTGCAACACCCAGGGCTGCAGGTGCGCGGTGAAGAACTTCTGCTGCTGCGTGAGGTTGGCCACCTCCACCTCGTCGCCGGCGATGAGATAGCGCATCACCTCGCAGAGGTACGCGATGTGGTCCTCCGTCTCCGGCATGGTCTCGTCGCGCCCCAGACCCAGCGCCGCCAGATCGTTGCGCAAGGCCGCCAAGGGCTTCTCGTTCAGGAAGCCGCTGAGGTAATGCGAGCCGAACACGAACACCTCGGGCTTGCCCACCCCACCGAACAGCGCGTCGTACTCCGCCGCCACCGCCTCGTCGCTCGAGGCGCGCGCGGCCGCCACCACCTCGCGCCACGGCTCTTCCAGGAAGCCCCCGGCCGCCGGTGCCTCGGTCACCGCCACGCGCAACTGCGCCATCAGCTCAGCCGACGGCGGCGCGTAGTACAGCGCGGCCAGCAGGCCATACACCTCGGCACGGGCGGTTTCTTCGTCCAGCGCGGAGGACGTGACGGGAATGGCGTTGTTCATGTCAGAGATCGTGAATCCGGGTCTCGCCCGGGTTGGAATACAGGTCCACCACGCGGCAATCACCGCACATCTTCAGGCGCTCCAGCGCCTCGCCCTGGAACATGGCATGGCCCGAGAGCTTGGCCAGCATGACCTCGATGCCCTTGAGCGTGCCGAAGGGCTTGGCGCAGCGGATGCAGTGGTACGGCTGGGCCTCGTTGAGCACACGCAACTGCTTGCGCTGCTCGCCCAGCAGGAGGCGCGGTTGCAGCGTGATCGCGTCCTCCGGGCAGGTGCTGGCGCACAGGCCGCACTGCACACAGTTCTTTTCGATGAAGCGCAGCTGCGGGCGCTCGGTGTTGTCCTGCAAGGCGCTGGCCGGGCAGGCGCTCACGCAGCTCAGGCACAGGGTGCAGCGGTCCTTGTTGACCTCGATCGAACCCAGCAAGGACGCGCCAGGCAACGCGATGGCCTCTGCGGGCGCGCGCTGGGCCGCGCTGTCCTGCAGCAGGTGATCGAGCGCGAGTTCCACGGTGGCGCGCTTTTCGGCCTGGATGGCAAAGGTTCCGCGGCGCTTCACGGTCTGTGCCGGCGCGTCGCCCAGCGCGGCGTCCAGTGCCTTCACGTCCTTCGCCTCGATCAGGCGGAAATGCCGGCCGCTGTAGCCCAGGCCGCTCACGAGGGCCTGCGCCACGGCCATCTGCGCATGCACCGCGTCGCGGTACTGCGGCGCTTCGTCACCGGTCATCAGCACCCAGACCTGCGAGGCGCCGTAGGCGAAGGCGGAGAGCCACACGTCCAGCCCGATGGAGGCGGTGTGCCACAGCGGCACCGGGATCACGCGCGCGGGCATGCCGCGCACGTTCTTCTTGTCCAGCGCAGCCGCGCGGCCCAGCTCACCGATGAGCGCGCCGCCCGCTTCCTCGCTGTGCAGCAGCACGGCGGCTTCTTTGCCGCCGGCCTTGGCGTACGTGCCCAGCAGGGTGCGCAGCTTCACGCCCTGCTCGCTCGCGCGCGGGTAGGCATACGACAGCGCCCCGGTCGGGCACACCGTGGTGCAGGCGCCGCAGCCCACGCACAGGTTGGGGTTGACGACGATCTGGTTGCGCTTGATCTCGCTGTGGATCGCCAGCGCCGAGCAGATCTCGACGCAGGCGTTGCAGCCCACGGTTTCGTTGCGGCCGTGCGCGCACAGTTTCTGCTTGTAGGTGAAGAACTTGGGTTTCTCGAACTCGCCGACCAGATCGCGCAGCCGCACAACGGTGGCCATGGCGCCTTCGGCCTGCAGGCCGCCGCGCAGGTGGAAGTAGCCCTGCGGGTGTGCGTGCTGGGTGAAGGCGGGCGCATCGCGCAGGTCGAGCACGACGTCGAAACGCTCGCTGTGGCTCTGCGCCTCGCGCTGGAAATTGATCGCGCCCACCGCCTCGCAGGCTTTCACGCAGGCGCGGTGGTCCCGGCACTGGTCGAGGTCGATCTGGTAGTCCAGGCCGATGGCGCCTTCCGGGCAGGCCGCCACACAGGCGTTGCAACGCGTGCAGAGGTCGAGGTCGATCGGGTTGTCGGTGCGCCACTGCACGTCGAACGCGCCGAGCCAGCCCTGCACCTGCTCCAGCGTGCCCGCGATCACGGGGTGGCGCCGCGCCTGCATGCCCGGCCCATCCGTGGCCATGAGGCTGACCTCGAGCACATCGCCCACCAGGCCGGCGATGCGTTCACTCTCGTCGAGCGCACCGATGATCAACAGGCGCCCGGCGCTCTTGTAGGTGACGGTGGGCACCGGCTCGGGATCGGGCAGGCGCGCGGCCGCCAGCAGCGCGGCCATCTTCGGCATGGCCTGCGCGCCTTCGCGGCCCCAGCCGCCGGTTTCGCGGATGTTCACGAAATGGATCGGCCGCACGTCCAGCGGCACCGCGCCCTCGGTCTGCTCCGAGAGCTCGGTGAAGAGACGGCTTTCCTGCGTGCAGGCCACCACCAGGTCATCCTTGCTGCGACAGGCCTTCTGGAAGGCAGGCGCGTCGCGGCGGCACAGCGTGGTGTGCAGGGTCAGGTCTTCATCCAGCGCGTCGCCCAGAACCTGGGGGTTCAGGGACATCGTCTGGTTGCAATTGCAGATCAGCGTGGTCATCGTGGGGGGTCGCCGGGTCGGCGGCGGTGGGCTCGCGGGTGTCGGCGACGGTGGGGT
>NZ_JBWKZH010000135.1:0-2810 GCF_059424305.1 Hydrogenophaga sp. GW456-12-10-14-TSB4
GATGCGGGGCAGACGATGAGCGAGATCGTGGGCTCGGTGCAGAGGGTCTCGGACATCATCGGGGAGATCACGGCGGCGGCGGGCGAGCAGAGCGACGGGATCGGCCAGGTGAACGTGGCGGTGACGCAGCTGGACCAGATGACGCAGCAGAACGCGGCGCTGGTGGAAGAGAGCGCGGCGGCCGCCGAAAGCCTCAAGGACCAGGCTCGCCGCCTGGCCGGTGTCGTGCAGATTTTCCGCATGGACGCCCATTCCTCATGAACACGGGCGGCGCCTGATTCCGCCGCATCCTTTCAATCAACAAGACAAAGAGACAGTCATGCAACACTTGATGCGCCAGTTTTCCATCCGAATCCGCATGAGGGCCGCCATCGGCGTGGTCCTGATGCTGCTCCTGTTGGTCGGGACTGCCGGCTGGTGGGGCATGGCGCGCATGCACGCGCTGAACGAGGACTTTGTCCAGAGCACCTTTGAAGAGACGCTCACGCTCTCGCGCCTGCAGGTGGCGCTGGGCGACATGGGGCGCCACGAGAAGGACATGATCATTGCCTACGAAAAGCCCGAGGCCGTGCTCAAGGCCAAGGCCCTGTGGCAGGCCGCCCGTGACGAAGCCCAGAAGCAGATGGACGTGCTGCTGGCCGGCAACGAAGACGGCGAGAACGAGCTGGTGCGCGAGATGCAGTCGCACCTCACCAAGTACGTTGCCGCCGTGGGACCGGTGACGAACCAGCTGGAGTCCTCCGGCTACGACTCGGCGACGGTGGCCAATCGCATGCTGGGCCGCGCGCACGGGAGCTATGGCGACCTGTTGCAGAGCCTCAAGAAGCTGGAAGAGGTGCTGATGGCCGACGCCGCCAGCGCCCGCCAGGCGGGCAAGAGCGCCAACGACCAGACCCTGATGCTGTTCGGCCTGGCCGTGGCGATCGCCGCCGTGGTGGTGGTGCCGACCACGCTGTCCAACATGAACAGCATCTGCCGCCCGCTGGACCAGGCCCAGCAGGTGGCCAGCGCGATCGCCAAAGGCGACCTCACGCGGACGATCCAGCGCGAAGGCAAGGACGAAACGGCGGCGCTCATGCGCGCGCTGGGCGACATGCAGGCCTCGCTGGTCCGCATCGTGGGCGACGTGCGCAGCTCCACCGACAGCATCGGCACCGCGAGCCAGCAGATCGCCACCGGCAACCAGGACCTCTCCAGCCGCACGGAGCAGACGGCGAGCAACCTGCAGGAGACGGCGGCGAGCATGGAGCAGCTCACGAGCACGGTGCGCCAGAGCGCCGACGCGGCGCGCCAGGCCACGCAGATGGCCGTGGCCAACGCCGAGGTGGCGGTGCGCGGCGGCCAGGTGGTGGGCCGGGTGGTCACGACCATGGACGAGATCAACCACAGCAGCAAGAAGATCGGCGACATCATCGGCGTGATCGACGGGATCGCGTTCCAGACCAACATCCTGGCGCTGAACGCGGCGGTGGAAGCCGCGCGGGCCGGCGAACAGGGCCGGGGCTTCGCCGTGGTGGCGGCCGAGGTGCGCAACCTGGCGCAGCGCAGCGCGCAGGCGGCCAAGGAGATCAAGGGCCTGATCGAGACCAGCGTGGGCAAGGTGGAAGACGGTTCGCGCCTGGTGGCACAGGCCGGCAGCACCATCGGCGAGATCGTGGCCAACGCCGAGAAGGTGTCCGCCTTCATCAGCGACATCACCACCGCAGCGGGCGAGCAGAGCGACGGGATCGGCCAGGTGAACGTGGCGGTGACGCAGCTGGACCAGATGACGCAGCAGAACGCGGCGCTGGTGGAAGAGAGCGCGGCGGCCGCCGAGAGCCTCAAGGACCAGGCGGCTCGCCTGGCCGAAGCGGTGCGGTTCTTCCGCATCGACGACGGTGCCCCGACCCTGCACGCCTGAGCGCCGACGGGGGCACCGCCATGAACTTCAACCAACGCCTCCTTCTTGCCTTCGTCGCGCCGGCCGCGCTTTTCGTGGCCGGTCTGGCGGGCAGCATCTGGTCGCTGGCGCAGACCCAGTCGCGCTTCGACCACTACATCAAGACCGAGCAGGCCACCGCCAGCGGCCTGCAGGACATGTACGCCCAGGGCCTGCAGATGGGCCAAGCCTTGCGCAACATCGTGCTCGATTCGAGCAACCAGCAGGCCTACAAGAACCTGGAGGCGGCGCGCGAGGCTTTTGACGCGGCCCACCAGGCCACGCTGGCCGCCGCGAGGGGCACGCCCACCGAAGCGGCGCTCGCGCCGCTGGCCGGCTTGCGCACGGCCCAGGCCCAGGCGCAGGACAAGGTCCTGGCGCTGCTGAAAACCAGCGCGGCCGATGCGGTGCAGATCCTCAACGCGGAAGAGACGCCGGCCTGGCGCAAGCTGCGCGGGGAACTGCTGCAGCTGGGCAAGGCTTCGCAGACGCTGTCCATGCAGACGCACGAACAGGTCAACGCCGAGGCCGACCGCGCCCGCGCGCTGGCCATCGGCCTGGCCTTGCTGGCGCTTTCGGCGGCGGTGGTGCTGGGTCTGGTGGTGCAGCGCACGCTCCGGCGCGAGATCGGCGGTGACCCGGCCATGGCCCGCAGCGCCTTGCGCCGCATCGCCGGCGGTGACCTCAGCGGCGCCACACCGCCCGCGCAGGATCCGGACAGCCTCATGGGTGCGCTCTCGGCCATGCAGGCCTCGATGCGCAACCTGGTCGGCCAGGTGCAGCAATCCAGCGGGGGCATCGATGTCGCCAGCGGCGAGATTGCCACGGGCAACCAGGACCTGAGCGCGCGCACGGAGCAGGCGGCGAGCAACCTGCAGGAGACGGCGGCGAG
>NZ_JBWKZH010000136.1:0-2565 GCF_059424305.1 Hydrogenophaga sp. GW456-12-10-14-TSB4
GGTGCGGGTGCGGGTGCGGCCAGAGTGTATGGGGCGCACCAGCATCCTGCACAGTCCTGGATTTATATGACAAAAATCTCATTAAAATGAATTTGTCATTTGAGCTCGTAAAATTGATATATAGTGTGAAAACATATGATGCCATATAGAGGTCAGCGGCATGAAGGCGTGGCGCAGGCCTACGGCGTTCGGAGGAGTGTTCATGAAAAATCAATTGGTTGCAGGTCTGTCTTGCGTTTTGCTGTGCGGCGTGGCCTCAGCCGATTCCAGCGGCTCAGACTGGAGTGGCTCCTATGGTTTTCCCGGCAGTGCCAAGCACCAGACCAACATGACGCAGGCCGACCTGATCGCCAAGCGCGAAGCGGGCTACTACGACGGGCTGGGCAAGACGCAGGTCTACAACATCTCCACCACCACGATCGGGACCATGAACACCATGAACACCACGATCGACGGAGAAAACAACACGGTGGCTTCCGACTCGTATTCATCGGGCAACTTGGATGCCTCGGTCGCGATCCAATCCTCCAAATCGGCGACGCTGGCGCCGGTTGATCGGCGCTGATTTGATGCGTGTTCCTTGCGCCAACTTGCAGTCGTCGGTTCATGAGGCGTTGTCGAATAGGGCGGCGAGCTGCGCTGTTTTCTGGCCCAGCCGGGTTGGAAAATTCGGTGGCGTGCTGCTGCTGGGGCTGCTGCATGCCTGTAGCGGCACGCTGAGGCACCAGCCACTCCATGTGAACGAGCCGCTGGTGCGGGGTCCGGCGGTGATGGACGTGGTGACCCCATTTGACAAGGCCTTGAGTTGCCTTGACGGTCGCATCAACCGCGACAGCCTGCGATTTGCCGTGGGTGCCATCCTGGATGCCACCGGCAAAGAGCAGATGACTGACGGTGGCTCGGGCAAGTTCGTGACACAGGGTGCGGGCGACATCGTGCAATCGGCGCTTTTCATGGCCGGGGCCGGCGTGGTCAACCGGCGCGATGCCCGCATCATCGACAACGAGGTGCGATGGGGCCTGCTGGATGCCAAGAAGCAGGCGGCCACCACGTTCTTCATCACCGGCAGCATCAACAGCCTGGATTTTCTCCCCGGAAGCGGGTTCGAGGTGCAGATCGCGGGTCTGGGGCCGCGGTCCCGCCAGCAGCGCATTCTGGTGGGGCTGGACCTCTCCCTGACCGAGGCCAGCACAGGCCGCATCGTGGCCAATGTGCCGCTGCAAAAGCAGGTGGTGTCGACTGAAGACGGTTTTGGTATCGGACGCTTTTTTGGCCAGACCCTGGTCAGCGCAGACTTTGGCGGCAAGCAGCGCGAAGCGCTCAACCTGGTGCTGCGCCAGATGCTCAACCTGGCCACGTTCGAGTTGCTGACCCAGGTCATGAATCCAGCGACCTACGGTGACTGTATGGCCATGGTCGAGGCAGTGGACAGCGTGACCGACAACTCGCGCAGCCGCCGCAAGTTGCAGCAGTACGTGGCCGATCAGGCCAAGGCCGCCGAACTGGCGGCCAAAAGTCCGCAGCCAGGGGCCAAGCCAGGCGCAACGCTCGATCCCATGGGCCCTGCGGCCCAGGCTGTGGCCAACGCCGCCGCCGCGGCACCGACGGGTCCAGCCAGCGCCGCGGCGGCCCCAGCCCGCGCCACCCCGGCCCAACCCGGCAACCCCAACGCCGGCGCAATGGCCCAAAGCGCCAACTTCGGCGACGAACAAAGCAGCACCAGCCCCAGCACCCTACAGGCCCTGGCCCTGCCGCGGCCCATGAGCGGCCCGGCGGAGGCGCTCAGCAGCGCGCTGCCCAACGGCAACGGCAACGGCTCAGCGTCGGGCGCAGCGCTCAGCGCCGCCCATGTGTTGGCCGCCGTAACCCTGGCGGCCACCGCCCAGACCCAGCCGGCCGATGAAGCGCAATTCGGGGCCCGGGCCACCAGCGGCAACAGCTCCAAAGGTCCGGCCGCCTGTGCCTTCGCGCCCGGTGAGTTCCCACAAGTCACGCCGCTGCGCGCCACACAGCCGGCCAATAGCTTGCTGGTGCGCAGCCGCACAGCCCAGACCCTGTGCCTGGCCGACCCAACAGGCCGCTTCTTGCCACACCGGCTGGCCGCCGGCGAGGAGCAACGATTCGTGGGCCGCGCGCCCTGGAAGCTGCAGGCCGAGCGCCTGCACGACATTGAGATCGTTTACCAGGGGCTGCCGCTGCGGTTGCCGGCCTACATCAACGACCGCCTGGAACTGCTGGAGCGGCCCCTGGCGGCGCCCGCTGGCTGAGCCGGGTGAACAGCGCATCCATCGAATGAAAAAAAAGACCTGCCATCTTTTAACCCCCTCAAGTGCCCAGGGCAGGCTGGGCATGTTTAAACCGAAAGAGAGATCATCATGATGATGAAAAAACTGGCTATCGCCTCCGCCGTCGCGCTGATGGGCATGGGTGCTGCTCATGCTGAAGTGGTCGCTACCCCGCTGGAAAATGAACTGGGCGCGCTGCTGACCAAGATCGTTGGCAACGGCACCACCACCGTGACCACTCCTGCAGTGGGTATTGTGGGTGAACCAGGTTATGTGCCTG
>NZ_JBWKZH010000137.1:0-2542 GCF_059424305.1 Hydrogenophaga sp. GW456-12-10-14-TSB4
GTTCAGTGACTCGTGCCGAGGTAGGCGCTGATGACCTCCTCGTTGCGTCGGACTTCCTCGGGGGTGCCGTCGCCGATCTTCTTGCCGTAGTCGAGCACGACGACGCGGTCGGAGATGTCCATCACCACCCCCATGTCGTGCTCGATCAGCACAATGGTGGTGCCGAACTCGTCGTTCACGTCCAGGATGAAGCGGCTCATGTCCTGCTTCTCCTCCAGGTTCATGCCCGCCATCGGCTCGTCCAGCAGCAGCACCTGCGGCTCCATCGCCAGCGCACGGCCCAGGTCCACGCGCTTCTGCAGCCCGTAGGGCAACTGCCCCACCGGCGTCTTGCGGTGCGCCTGGATCTCCAGGAAGTCGATGATGTGCTCCACGAACTCGCGGTGCGCTTCCTCTTCCTTCTGCGCTCCCCCCAGCACCTTGAGGTTGGCGAAGGGGTTGCGGAAGGCTTGCGCCAGCAAGCCGCTCTTGATGCGCAGGTTGCGCCCGGTCATGAGGTTGTCGATCACGCTCATGCCCTTGAAGAGCGCCAGGTTCTGGAACGTGCGCGCGATGCCCATCTCGGCCACCTGGCGGCTGTTCATGTGCTTGAAGGTGCGGCCCCGGAAGCTGATCGAGCCCTCCTGCGGCTGGTACACCCCGTTGATGCAGTTGAGCATGGAGCTCTTGCCCGCGCCGTTGGGCCCGATGATGGCGCGCACCTCGTGCTCGCGCACGTCAAAGCTGATGTTGGTCAGCGCCTTGACGCCGCCAAAGCGCAGGCTGATGTTCTGGACGTTGAGGACAACGTCGCCGATCTTCTTCTGTGTCATGTTGGAATGCGGCTCCATCAGGCGGCGGCTTGGACGGGGGTGAAGGTCTTGGCGTCGCTCAGCTTGAGCGTGGCGCTGACCGAGCCGGTGCGCCCGTCCTCGAACTTCACCTGCGTCTGGATGTACTGCTCGGCCTTGCCGCCGTACAGCGCCTCGACCAGCACGCCGTACTTCTCGGCGATGAAGCCGCGGCGCACCTTGTTCGTGCGGGTGAGTTCGCCGTCGTCGGCGTCCAGCTCCTTGTGCAGCACCAGGAAACGGCTGATCTGGCTGCCCGCGAGCAGCTCGTCGCGGCTGAGGTCGGCGTTGACCTTCTCCACGCAGTCGCGGATGAGTTCGTACACCTCGGGCTTCTGCGCCAGGTCGGTGTAGCCGGCATAGGGCAGGTTGCGCCGCTCGGCCCAGTTGCCCACGGCGTCGAAGTCGATGTTGAGCATGACGCAGACGCGCTCGCGCTGGTCGCCGTAGGCCACGGCTTCCTTGATGTGCGAGAAGAATTTGAGCTTGTTCTCCACGTACTTGGGCGCGAACATGGCGCCGTCGTGCGCACCGCCCTTGAGCCGCCCCACGTCCTTGACGCGGTCGATGATCTTGAGGTGCCCCGAGGCGTCGATGAAGCCCGCGTCGCTGGTGTGGTACCAGCCGTCGGCGGTGAGCACTTCGGCCGTGGCGGCTTCGTTCTTGTAGTAGCCCTTGAGCAGGCCGGGGGACTTGACCAGGATCTCGCCGGTCTCGGAGAGTTTGATCTCCACGCCCTCGCAGGGCACACCGACGGTGTCGGCGCGGGCTTCGTGGTCGGGCTGCAGGCAGACGAAGACAGCGGTCTCGGTGGAGCCGTAGAGCTGCTTCATGTTGATGCCGATGGAGCGGTAGAAGCTGAAGAGGTCGGGCCCGATGGCTTCGCCGGCGGTGTAGGCCACGCGCACGCGGCTCAGGCCCAGGTTGTTGCGCAGCGGGCCGTAGACCAGCCAGTCGCCCAGGCGGTACTTGATCGAGTCGAGCAGGCCGATGGGTTTGCCGTCCATGCGGTCGGGGCCCACGCGGCGGGCCAGCGCCATGCAGCGGTGGAACAGGCCGCGCTTGAGGGCGCCAGCGTCTTCCATGCGGATCATGACGCTGGTGAGCAGGCCCTCGAAGATGCGCGGCGGGGCGAAGTAGTAGGTCGGGCCGACTTCCTTCAGGTCGATGGTGATGGTGGAGGCCGATTCGGGGCAGTTGACCACGTAGCCGGCCACGAGCCATTGCGCGTAGCTGAAGATGTTCTGCCCGATCCAGGCCGGGGGCAGGTAGGCCAGGATCTCGTCTTCGCGGGTGAGTTTGTCGAATTTGGCGCCCACGGTGGCGCGGTTGATGAGGGTCTGGTGGGTGTGGACCACGCCCTTGGGGTTGCCGGTGGTGCCGCTGGTGAAGAACATGGCAGCGACGTCTTCGGTGCGGCCCAGCTCGACCTGTTCGCGAAACAGCTGGGGGTTCGCCTTGGCGTGGGCCTGGCCGGCTTCGACGAGCGAGGCCAGGCTGCGCAGGCCGGGCTGGTCGTAGTTGCGCAGGCCGCGCGGGTCGTCGTAGTAGAGGTGGCTGAGCTGCGGGCAGCGGTCGCGGATCTCCAGCATCTTGTCGACTTGCTCCTGGTCTTCCACCACGCAGAAGCGCACTTCGGCGTTGTTGATGGGGAAGACGCATTCGGCGGCGACCGCGTCCTGGTACAGCGGGATGGGGATGGCGCCCAGCGA
>NZ_JBWKZH010000138.1:0-2410 GCF_059424305.1 Hydrogenophaga sp. GW456-12-10-14-TSB4
AAGATGAGCGGCTACGGCCAGGAGAAGGGCCGCCTGGGCATCCTCGAATACACCAGCCAGAAGAGCTTCTATTGGGGGCTCAACGAGGCGCCCTTGCCCTGGAGCCTTTGATCAAGGGTCCAGGCAACGGATCAATGAGGACACGGGGATGTCGAGCGCAAGCGCGAGCTTGACGATGTTGTGCAGCGACAGGTTGCGCTCACCCCGTTCCACCGAGCTGACATAGTTCGTGTGCAGGTCGGCCGCCTCGGCCAGCTTTTCCTGCGTCAGGCCCCGCTCCTCCCGGAATCCCCGCAAGGCCGAGCCGAAAGTGAGCTGGGCTTTCTCTTTTGATGGGACCTTGGGGTGGTTCTTGCGCATGGCAGGAGTCTTGCCATCCACACACTTTGAGTACACACACGATGAGTTTGATTTATGGCAAACTCAGAAGGAAAAATCGAAGATGTGATGCGGCGTCTTCATCAAGGGCACCGCACCCATGGACTCTTCAACCGAAGAAGGGACACGCAACATGAGCCTAGCGACAACCGCCCTTCTGTGGCTGAAGCGCAAGCGAGTCGAGAGACTCGTCAAACTTCAACTCAGTGAGCTCGCCCGGAGAGGACTTTTCACCGGTGACGTTGAAACTGCGGTGCGAAACGTCATCAATGTGCATCCTCCGATACCGGCAATGCGCGCCATCGAGACGAACGTTCTGGCGGCGTTGCTTCTGGCGAGGTATGCCGCTGACGTGCTGCTGACCCGTGAGGACCTCAAGCCCTACGCCATCGCCAGCCTGCGCGCCTTTCTAAGTGGCGACAAGGGAATCCCAAGTTTCGACTCTCCAGAATCTGGTTCTCCGTAACCGTGATTCGTTCCATCCAAACGCGGCTTTGTAGCTGCAGCTCTCAACCCTTGGGTTTCAGAGCACAGTCCGCGTTTTTTCATGAACGACGACGGTTTCATCGAATTCCTCGACACCCATCGGCACGATCTGGCGCGCATCAGCCGCGCGACACGGGGTGAGGCCTCCCCGGAGGACGTGCAGGCCGAAGCATGGCTGTTGATCGCAGACCTCATCGGCAAAGGCCACAGGATCGACCTATGGGATGCCCAGCACCGGCAATTGATCCTCGCGCGGCTGTACCAGAGTCTGGTGCGCTACACCGAATTGAACGTGAGGTACGCGGTTCGCCTCGATCACGGAAGTGAAGAGGGTGAAGCCCACCCTCTGTCACATGTGCTCGCTGCGAATGAAATGTACGACCCGGAAAAAGCGTTGCTGCATTTTCAGGAACAGGCCCGGTTGAACGAGCAGACCAACCTGAACCCTCAACTGTCGCTGGCCAGCGCGTATCTTTACCTGCTCGATCATCTGGACAACCGCATGTCCGCCATGGCAGAGCACCTGCGCATCTCGCTGTCGTATTGCTATCGCCGATGCGCTCACGCCAGGACATGGGCAGCGCATCAGCAGGGCCTGCCTGCCGCGGCAATGGGCAGCGACCCCACCTTCATCCCCGGTGCCTGGCGGCGCTTTCGCCTGCAGCGACCGCACATTCAATTGAGTTTCGACTTCGATTGGGGCGACAGGTTGTTCGCCGAGCCCCAATGATCCAGTGCCTGCAACGGCCTCGTGGACGAAACTGCAAACCCAAAAAACCAAAATGGGCTACGTGATTGCTCACGTAACCCATGGATATTTTTGGCGGAGTGGACGGGGCTCGAACCCGCGACCCCCGGCGTGACAGGCCGGAGGATGAACTGAGCATTCATGCGGCCTCGGACATGATTTCTGTTCCAAAAACTGGAAATTCGGTGCAGGAATGACGCGGGTTCTGCAAGGACTATTCCAAAAAAACCGATGGCGCAATGTGCCTCAACTGTGTCCGCGCATGCGCTGCGGAGCATTGATCGATGTCAAGCAGCTTGATCTTGTGAGACACGTCAAGGGACCTATCCGCAAGCCGAGTGGCGCTTCTGCACCCATCCTGGGAGGGCATGGCCTCTTGCGGCTACCCTAGCAAAGGCGGCTATGAGTGGCGGATTCAACCGGTCGATGCAACAGATTCGCTGAACATTTCAGCGGGGGTGCGGAAGCCAAGTGTCTTGCGTGGCCTCTCATTCAATTGTCTCGCGATTGCGTTGAGCTGAAGCTGTGAGAAACCCGAGAGATCTATGCCCTTCGGCATGTACTGCCTGAGGAGCCCATTGGTGTTCTCGTTGCTGCCGCGTTGCCAAGGACTCTGAGGATCACAGAAATAAACTTGGATGTCGGTGGCCATCGTGAATCGCTTGTGACCATGCATTTCGGTGTTGTCTTCCACTGAAAACTGACCCAGTTAGAGCATCAAGGGGGTGCGGACAAATACTTGGACTGGTTTATGACGTAAGCCCGAGACTTTCTCGGTATTCGATGGGGCTGAGAGAG
>NZ_JBWKZH010000139.1:0-2377 GCF_059424305.1 Hydrogenophaga sp. GW456-12-10-14-TSB4
GCCCGACCTCAGGCGGTGTGCGGGTGCCGGGCCGCCTCGTAGAGCGAGCGTGCCAGCGCGCGGTGGCGCGCCAGCAGGGGTTCGAGCTCCATCCCCGTCAGCCGGCCCTCGCGCACCCGCACACGGCCGTTGATCACGCTCAGCGACACGTCCGCGCTCTGGCAGAACACCAGCGCGGCCACCGGGTCGTGGCCGGCACCGGCGTGGGTCACGCCACGCAGGTCGAAGGCCACCAGATCGGCCGAGAGGCCGGGCACCAGCGCGCCGATGTCGTCGCGGCCCAGCACGCGCGCGCCGCCCAGCGTGGCGATCTCCAGCGCCTCGCGCGCGGTGAGCGCGGCGGGGCCGAAACCCACGCGCTGCAGCAGCATCGCCTGGCGCACCTCGCCCAGCATGTGCGCGCCGTCGTTGGACGCGCTGCCGTCCACCCCCAGGCCCACCGGCACGCCGGCGCGGCGCATCGCGCCCACCGGGGCGATGCCCGAGCCCAGGCGCATGTTGGAGCACGGGCAATGCGCCACGCCGGTGCCGGTGCGGCCGAACAGCGCGATGCCCGCCGGGTCGAGCTTGACGCAGTGGGCGTGCCACACGTCGCAGCCGACCCAGCCCAGGTCCTCGGCGTACTCGGCCGGCGTCATGCCGAACTTCTCGCGCGAGTAGGCGACGTCGTTGTCGTTCTCCGCCAGGTGCGTGTGCAGCGACACGCCGTGCGCGCGCGCCAGCACCGCCGACTCGCGCATGAGGTCGCGCGAGACCGAGAACGGCGAACACGGCGCGAGCACGATGCGCCGCATGCTGTGGCGCGAGGCGTCGTGCCAGCGGCCGATCAGGCGCTCGCTGTCGGCCAGGATCGCGGCTTCGCTCTCCACCACCGAGTCGGGCGGCAGGCCGCCGGCGCTGCGGCCCACGCTCATGCTGCCGCGCGCCGCGTGAAAGCGCATGCCCATGGCGTCGGCCGCCTCGATGGAATCGTCCAGGCGCGAGCCGTTGGGGAACAGGTAGAGGTGGTCGCTGGTGGTGGTGCAGCCCGAGAGCATGAGCTCGGCCATCGCCGTCTGCGTGGACACGCGCACCATCTCGGGCGTGAGCCGCGCCCACAGCAGGTAGAGGTTGTTGAGCCAGCCGAACAACTCGGCGTCCTGCGCCTCGGGCACCACGCGCGTGAGGCTCTGGTACATGTGGTGGTGGGTGTTCACCAGCCCGGGCATCAGCACGTGGCCGTGCAGGTCGATCGCTTCGGCGCTGCCACCGGCGATCGCCTCGCGCCAGGGCGCCGGCAACTCGGCGGTCGGCCCCACCCACTCGATGGCCGGCCCGTTCACCACCACCGCCCCGTCGGCGATCTCGCGCCGCTGGGCGTCCATGGTGACCACCACGTCGGCGTG
This sequence comes from Hydrogenophaga sp. GW456-12-10-14-TSB4, assembly GCF_059424305.1. Classification (NCBI taxonomy): domain Bacteria; kingdom Pseudomonadati; phylum Pseudomonadota; class Betaproteobacteria; order Burkholderiales; family Comamonadaceae; genus Hydrogenophaga; species Hydrogenophaga sp. GW456-12-10-14-TSB4. The sequence continues at coordinate 1,386 of NZ_JBWKZH010000139.1, forward strand.
GCGAAGGATCAGCACGCGATCGGCGGCGCCCATCTCAGAAGCGCTCATCGGCGCCCAGGAAGCGCCACTGCCCCACCGGCAGGTTGCCCAGCAGCACCCGCCCGATGCGGATGCGCTTCAGGCCCACCACGTGCAGGCCCACCTGCTCGCACATGCGGCGGATCTGGCGCTTCTTGCCTTCGGTGAGCACAAAGCGCAGTTGCTCGGGGTTCTGCCAGTCCACCTGCGCGGGCCGCAGGGCCTGGCCATCCAGACTCAGGCCGTGGCGCAGCAGGGCCAGCTGCCGGGCGGGGAACACCGCCTGCACATCCTGCGCCACCAGGCCCGCGCCTTGCGGTCCGTTGGGCGCGAAGTGCACACGCACCAGGTACTCCTTCTCCACGCCGCTGTTCTCGCCGATCAGGGTGCGCGCCACGCGGCCGTCCTGCGTGAGCACGAGCAGGCCGGTGGAATCGATGTCGAGCCGGCCGGCCGGCGCCAGGTTGCGCGTGTGCTCGGGCGCGAAACGCCGGCCGTCCGCCGGCATGCGTGCATCGCCGCGCCACTGGCTGGGCGCGCCGATCAGCGTGGCCGCGGCCTCGTGGCCGTCTTCGGGCTGGCCGCTCACATAGCCCACCGGCTTGTGCAGCAGGATGGTGACCTGCCCGCTCTGCTGGTGGCGCGCCTGCGGTGCGACCTCGACCTGCGCATCGGGCGGCACCGGCTGGCCCATCACCGCCGGCTGGCCGTTGACCTTGACCCAGCCGCGCGCGATCCATTCGTCGGCCTCGCGGCGCGAACACAGGCCGAGGTCGGCCATGCGCTTGTTGAGGCGCACTTCGCCGCGCACGTTGCCGACCCGGGCCAGGTCGGGCCGGTGGGCCGGCGGGCGCGGTGCGGGCGCGGGGCCGCGCGGCGCTCGATCGGCGGCGGCCCGGGGGGCATCGGCGCGGCGCGGGGCCGGGCGCTCGGTGCGCGGGCCTTCGGGGCCACCGCGTGGGGCGCCGTAGCCC
>NZ_JBWKZH010000140.1:0-2346 GCF_059424305.1 Hydrogenophaga sp. GW456-12-10-14-TSB4
GGTGGGCGGTCGGTGCGGTGCCGGTGTCATGGCAGTGCACGCAGACGTCCAGGCTCGCCAGGTCCTGGGCGTATTCGAAAGACGCCTGCAGGCCATCGAGCCATTGCAGTGCGGGTGTGTGCGACTGGAAGACCATCGCACCCCGGTAGACGATGGTGTTGCCCCGGCGTTCGCCCTGGCCCCGACTGCGCGTGGTGACGGTGCCAGCGCTCAGGAAGAGCGCGCCGCGGCCTCGCCATTGGTAGCGGCCATCGGGACCGAGGTGGCCGATGAAGCTGCAGGCCGCGCTGCCCGGACCGAGCCGGGCGGAGCTCAGCGTGGCGCTGAAACTGATCTCCATGCGGGGGCCGTCGGGTGCGGGCCGCAGCACGCGCCGCGATTCAACACGGCCTTGAAGGCGCAGGAGCAAGGTGTCGTCGGTGGGGGAGGCAGACATGGGCGCTGAAGTGGTGGCACTGGCCGCCGAGTATGGGAACGGGGTCTCCTGCACTCCATGCCCGAGACCGCATGGTGCTGATCCGCTCAACGCATGGACTGGGCGCCCGGGTGCTCGGGATACTGGGCCGCACCATGAACCCACCGATGCCCAAACCCCGCCTGTTGATCGCGCGCGCCGTCTTTCCCGAGGTGATCCAGCGGCTGGAGGCGTGTTTCGAGGTCGACAGCAACCAGGCCGACACCGTGCTGGATGCCGCTCAGCTGGCCGAGCGGCTCCGGGACAAGCAGGCGCTGCTGTCCACGGCGGGGGATGTGATCGATGCGCCCTTGCTGGCGCGCTGCCCCTCGCTGCGCATCTGCGCCAACCTTGCCGTGGGCTTCGGCAACCTGGACCTGGCCGCGATGGCGGTGCGCGGCGTCGTGGCCACGCACACGCCCGGTGTCTTGACCGAGACCACCGCCGATTTCGGCTTCGCGCTGCTGATGGCGGCGGCGCGGCGACTGGGCGAAGGGGAGCGCTGCGTGCGCGAGGGCCGGTGGACGAAATGGTCTTTCGACTTCATGGCCGGACGCGACATCCAGGGCAGCACGCTCGGCATTCTGGGCATGGGCCGCATCGGGCAGGGCGTGGCACGCCGTGGCGCGCAGGGCTTCGGCATGCCCGTGATCTACCACAGCCGCACGCGCCTGGCGGCGGCGGACGAGGCCGCCTTGCCGGCCCGTTTTGTCGGCATGGACGACCTGTTGCAGCAGTCGGACCATCTGGTGTTGGCGTTGGCCCACAGCGCTGCCACGCACCATGTGATCGACGCGCGCGCGCTCGCGCGCATGAAGCCTGGCGCCACCCTCGTGAACATCGCGCGTGGCGGCGTGGTCGATGAAGAAGCGCTGATCGAAGCCCTGCGCAGCGGCCGCATTGCCGCTGCTGGGCTGGATGTGTTCGAGAACGAGCCGGCGGTGCACCCGGGCCTGCTGGCGTTGCCCAACGTGGTGCTGACACCGCACATGGCCAGCGCCAGCCGCGCGACCCGCCTGCGCATGGCCCACCTGGCGGCGGACAACCTGATCGGATTCTTCGAGACGGGCCGGGCCTTGACGCCCGTGCCGGCCTGACGCCCGGTGACGCTCAGAGCATCGGGCGCGCGCTGCGCGCGGTGTCCTGCAGCACCGGCAGGATGCGCTTGACCGCGACCTCGCTGGTTTCGTTGTTCATCGGCATGGTCACGCTCATCGCGCCCAGCAACTGGTCGTTGTGGTCCCACAGCGGCACGGCGATGCCCCGGTAGTTCATCTCCAGCTGCTGCTCCGAAATCGCCCAGCCCTGTTCACGCACCTGCATCAGCTGCTGGCGCAGCAGCGGTTTGTCCAGCACGGTGTGCGAGGTGAAGGGGCGCAGCGTCTGCGCCGCGAGCCAGGGCTCCCAGAAGCCGGGCCCGAGCATGCCCAGGATCACCATGCCGGCGGCCGTCAGGTGCGGCTGCACGCGCGAGCCCAGCATGTAGCCGGTGTTCAGGTGGCGTTGCGCGCCGCTGCGCGCGATGTACACCAGCTCGTCGTGGTCCAGCACCGCGGTGTAGGCGATTTCGCCGGTGCCGGCGGTCACGCGCTGCAGGTAGGGGTGCACGGCGCGCGGCAGGCGCGCCGACTCCAGGTAGGCCTGGCCCAGGCGCATCACGCGCGGCGTGAGCCAGAACAGCTTGCCGTCGGTGCTCACGTGGCCGGTGTGCACCAGCGTGAGCAGGTAGCGGCGGGTGGCGGTGCGCGTCATGCCGCAGCGCTGCGCGGCCTGGCTGGCGGTCAGGCGCGAGTGCTCGGCGTCGAAGGCTTCGATCAGGTGCAGGCCCTTCTCCAGGCCGGCGATCCAGTCGCGGCGCTCCATGTCCTGGGGGGCGGTGTAGGGCGGTGGGG
>NZ_JBWKZH010000141.1:0-2053 GCF_059424305.1 Hydrogenophaga sp. GW456-12-10-14-TSB4
AGGACGGTGTTGGGTGTGCTCATGAGGATTCCGATTCCTTGGGGACCATTCGCAAGGCACGGCTCGCCGGCCTTGCGAATGGCGGCTGGAAAAACCAGCCGCGGGAAAGACCGCCGCGCGCGCAGCGCGGCGGGGGTGGGTCAGCTCTGGCAGTCGGCCGGGGTGCGGGCCGACAGCTTCTTCTCGGCCGCGTACTTCGACGCCGTGGCCTTGACCATCGGCTTGATGATCTGCTGGTCGGCTTCGATCCAGTCGGTGGTGAAGCCCCACTTGGTGCCGTCCCAGGTGTGGATGCGCGCCGCGCCCGCGCCGACGTGGTCGGCGCACGAGGTGCTGATCGGGCCGCGCAGCACGCCCTTGAAGCCCAGCGCGTCCAGCTTGGCCTGCGTCAGGTTCAGGTTTTCCAGGCCCCAGCGCACCTGCTCACCCGTCATGACCTTGCCCTTGCCGAAGCGCTCCTGCGCCGCGCGGATGCCTTCGACGCCCATGGCCGCACTGACCACGCCACGCAGGTACAGGGTTTCACCGACCTCGTCGCGCGGGCCGGTGCCCTGGTTCTTGTCGTGCAGCTTGGCCAGGATCTCCTTGATGATGGGGGCGTTCTTGTCGGTGCCGTGTTGCAGCGTGACGCCGTTGTAGCCCTTGGCGCCCATGCCCACGTCCTTCACGTCGGGCTCGGCACTGGACCACCACACGCCGTACATCTTCTCGCGCGGGTAGCCGGTGGCCTGGGCCTCCTTCAGCGCGGTGGAGTTCATCACGCCCCAGCCCCAGAGCAGGGTGTAGTCGGGGCGCGACTGGCGGATCTGCAGCCAGGTGGCTTTCTGTTCCACGCCGGGCGCGGCAACGGGCAGCAGCTGCAGTTCGAAGCCGTGCATCTTGCTGCGCTCCTGCAGCAGCGGGATGGGCTCCTTGCCGAACGGCGAGTCGTGGTACACGAGGGCGATCTTCTTGCCCTTGAGCTTGTCGAGGCCGCCTTCCTTCTGCGCGATCGCCTGCACGATCACGTCGGCCGCCACCCAGTAGGTGCCCAGGATGGGGAAGTTCCATTTGAAGATGGTGCCGTCGGCGCTCTCGCTGCGGCCGTAGCCGGTGGTGATCAGCGGGATCTTGTCGACCGAGGCTTTTTCCGTCAGCGCGAAGGTGGCGCCGGTGGCCCAGGGGTGGATCAGTGCGGCGCCGCCGTTCTTGCCCTTGAGGCGCTCGTAGCATTCCACGCTGCGCGCCGTGTCGTACATGGTTTCGCACTCTTCCACCAGCAGCTTGACGCCGTTGATGCCGCCGCGCGCGTTGACCAGCTTGTAGTAGTCGACGATGCCGTTGGCGGTGGGCGTGCCGTTGGGGGCGTAGGCGCCGGTGCGGTACGACAGCACGGGCAGGTACTGCTCCTTGGCCTGGGCCCATGCGGCGGTCGTCACCAGCGACGCGGCGCCTGCGAGCGCCACCGTGGCGGCCACAACGATCTTGCGAAGTTTCATATCTGTCTCCATGTAGTTAAGGGTTGAAACACACACTCAGTAAACGCTCAATCACCACGAAAAACATCGGTACTTGCGAGCAGCGCCGCCGCTCAGTGAGGGAAGGGCCACAGGCGCAGCTTCTGCTTGCCGATGGACCACAGCCGCGCCAGCCCATGGGGCTCGACGATCAGGAACCACACGATCAGGCCGCCGAAGATCATCAGCTCGGCGTGCGAGACCGCGGTGGTGGAAATTTCAAAGCCGAACAGCCCGGCCACGAAAGGCAGGAACTGGCTCAGGGCGATGGGCAGCACGACGATGAAGGCGGCGCCGAAGAAGCTGCCCATGATGGAGCCCAGGCCGCCGATGATCACCATGAACAGCAGGCGGAACGAGTAGTCCACCGAGAAGGCCGAGGGCTCCCACGCGCCGAGGTAGACGAAGGCCCAGAGCGCACCGGCCACGCCGATGATGAAGCTGCTGACGGCGAAGGCGCTGAGCTTGGCGTACATGGGCCGGATGCCGATCACGGCGGCGGCCACGTCCATGTCGCGGATCGCCATCCACTCGCGGCCGATGGCGCTGCGCACCAG
>NZ_JBWKZH010000142.1:0-1967 GCF_059424305.1 Hydrogenophaga sp. GW456-12-10-14-TSB4
GGTGTATCGGCGCTCATGGTCGGGTCCAGCTCGATTCTAGAGCGCGCACCACGTCGGCCAGTGCAGGACGGGTCTGATAGATCTGAACGAATCCCGCCTGACCGGCGGCGGTGGCGATGCGCGGGTGCGTGACCAGGGCGCTCGCCGACGCCCACACGGGGGCCGGCCGCAGATTTTGCAGCGGCAGCAGGGCTTCGGAGCTGCTGAACAGCCACGCGCTGTGCGCCGTGGCCGCCGCGTCGACCACGGCGCGGTCGGCGGTCGACAGCACGGGCGCGCGTCGCGCATAAGCCACACAGCCCTGCACCTGCGCGCCGGCGGCGGTGCATTGGCGGATCAGCCAGTCGCGGCCGGTGCCGGCCACCCCGGCCTCCGCGGTGCCCTGGGCCGAGGTGCCGCGCACGATCAGCACCAGCCGCCCCGGCCCGATCTGGGACGAGACGACCGGCCACAAATGCTCGGAGTCGAATTGCACGGCGTCGGCGGGCGGTGCATCGATCTGGGCCGCGCCCAGGCCCAGCGGCGCGATGGCCTGCGCGAGCATGCGCGCCGTGCCCGGCCCCGGCGCCCAGAAGCGGGTGCGCAACGGCTGGCTTGCCGGTGCAACCCCGCCTTCAAAGAAATGGGTCACCGCCGCCCCGCTCACGAACAGGATGGCGTCGGCCTGCACCCAGTGCGCGCGCCAATGGCGCAGCGTGGCCTGGTCGGCTTGGGCGGCGGGCGGCGCGATCTCGATCAGGGGCAGGGCCTGCGCCGGCCAGCCTTGGGCGCGCAGGGCGTCCGCCCAGGCCTGGGCCTCGGGGGCCGGCCGCGTGACGATGAGCCGTTCCAGCCGGCGCCGGGTGCCAGGCAGGTGGGCGGCGGTGTCCACCAAGGCCTCAGGTCTCCGCGGCCGGCGGCGCGGCACCGGCGGCCCGCAGCGCCTGAGCCACCTGCTGGCCCAAGGCCTCGGCCTCGTCCAGGGTGGTCACGGAAGACTGCTGGCCCACGCGCACCAGGGGCGCCTGGCCCTCGGGATCGCCCCAGGCCGCATCGAGCCGGAGCGCGCCTTCGCGGCCCCAGTCGGCGTAGGCGGCCAGCGGCATGGAGCAGCTGCCGCCCATGGCGCGCGAAACCGTGCGCTCGGCGGCCACGCGCAGCCAGGTCGGCAGATGCACCAGCGGCGCCAGCGCCGCGATGAGATCGGCGCGGTCGGCCCGCACCTCGATGCCCAGCGCGCCCTGCCCGGCCGCCGGCAGGGATTCGACCGGCTCGAAGATGTGGCGGATGCGCGCTTCCAGGCCCAGCCGCTTGAGGCCGGCGGCGGCCAGCACGATGGCGTGGTACCGGCCTTCGTCAAGCTTGCGCAGGCGGGTGTCGAGGTTGCCGCGCAGGGGTTCGATGCGCACGTCGTCCCGCCCCAGCTGGTTCAGCGCGGCGCGCAGCAGGACCAGGCGGCGCAGGCTGGAAGTGCCCACCACGCCGTTGGCCGGCAGGTCGGCCAGCCCCGCGCAGTGCGGCGAGACCCAGGCGTCGCGCGGGTCCTCGCGCTCCATCACGCAGGCCAGCGCAAAGCCGGGCGGCAGCTCCATGGGCACGTCCTTGAGCGAATGCACGGCGATGTCGGCGCGGCCGTCTTCCAGCGCCAGCTCCAGCTCCTTGACGAACAGGCCCTTGCCGCCCACCTTGGACAGGCTGCGGTCCAGGATCTGATCGCCCAGGGTGGTCATGCCCAGCAGCGTGACGCGGTGGCCCAGGCCTTCGAGCAAGGCCTTGACGTGCTCCGCCTGCCACAGGGCGAGGCGGCTTTCGCGGGTGGCAATGGTGATGGCCAGGGGTGAGGAGGATGGGGACATGGGTCGGGGAAGAGGGTCCGGGGAAGGCCGGAAGTCGCGGGCGATTTTGGTACCCGGCTGGTAACGGAAGCGGTGGTTTTGGATGCTAGCATGCCCTGTTCCGTCGAGCGCCCGTCCACCCCAACCCACCAC
>NZ_JBWKZH010000143.1:0-1833 GCF_059424305.1 Hydrogenophaga sp. GW456-12-10-14-TSB4
GCCCGGGGCGGGGCTGGTGGCCAGTTCCAGCGCACACGGCTTCTTCTCGCCGGTGGCAATGACATGGGACATGGAAGCACTCCTGCACAGCGGTGATCAAAGGATCACCTGCCCCCACGCGGCAAGCGGCGTGCCGCTAGGGCCGCGGCCCGTCGAGCTTGTCGTCCGCCGCGTACTGCTTGAGCCGGTTGTAAAGCGTCTTCAGGCTGATGCCCAGGGCCGCGGCGGTGCGCTCCTTCTGCCGGCCGTAGTGCTGCAGCGTCGCCAGGATCAGGGTCTGCTCGGCCTGCGCGAGCGAGATGCCCAGCGGCAGAACCACCGAACCCTCGGGATGGCGGGCATCGGGCGCCGCAAGCGCGGTCTCCACCGGCGCGACCGGCGCCGCCACGGTCGCAGGAGCGCCCGGCGGGTCGGCGGCGCCCGGCAACCACTGCGCAGCGATCGTCTGGCCGGCCGTCATCACGTACGCGCGTTGCACCGCATTGCGCAGCTCGCGCACGTTGCCCGGCCAGGCGTAGGCCGCGAGCCGCTCCAGCGCTTCGGGCGAAAAGCGCTTTTCCTTGCCCTCCTGCTCTCCGATCAGGCGCAGGAAACGGTTCGCCAGCAACGGCACGTCGTCCAGGCGCTCGCGCAGCGGCGGCAGGTCGATCGGAAACACATTCAGGCGGTACATCAGGTCGGTGCGCAGGCGCCCGTCGGCCACGGCCTGCATCGGCTGGCGGTTGGTCGCCGCGATGATGCGCACATCGGTCTCCTGGCTCTGGGTCGCACCCACGCGCAGGAAGCGGCCGGTCTCCAGCACGCGCAAGAGCTTGACCTGCAGGTCCAGCGGCATCTCGGTGATCTCGTCGAGGAACAGCGTGCCACCCGCCGCGCGCTCGAAGAAGCCCTGGTGCTGGCGGTCCGCGCCCGTGAAGCTGCCCTTCTCGTGGCCGAAGAGCTCGCTCTCGATCAGGTTGGGCGAGATGGCGCCGCAGTTGACCCCGATGAAGGGCATCTTGCGCCGGCGGCTGAGTTCGTGGATGGTCTGCGCCACCACTTCCTTGCCGGTGCCGCTCTCGCCCGTGATGAACACCGACACACCGGTGCCCGCCACGCGGGTGATCTGCTCGTACACCTGCAGCATCGAGGGCGAACGCCCCCACAGCTGACCGAAATGGCCCGTGCTCGCCACGCTGGCCGTCAGCCCAGCCACCTCCGCCTTGAACACCGAAGGCTTGCTCACGCGCGACAACACACCTTGCAATTGTTTGGGCGTGATCGGCTTGACGATGTAGTCCACCGCGCCCAGGCGCAGCGCAAGGATGGAGGTTTCCAGGCTGGCGTGACCCGTGAGCAGCACCACCTCCGAATTCGCCAGCAGCTCGGGGTCGGCGAACAGGTCCATGCCGCTGCCGTCGGGCAGGCGCAGGTCCAGCAGCACCAGATCGGGCGGCTGCAGGGCCAGCTGCTTGCGCGCATCGCGCAACGTGTTCGCCGTGGCCACCGTCAAGCCCTGCATGGCGATCAGCTCGCCGAGCATCGCCGAGGCATCGACGTCATCGTCCACGATCAGGGCATGGGTCATCTTTGGCGTTTCCTTGGTCTCTGTGCGTCAGGGGGCAGGCGCCGCGCATCGAAGCGGCGCCCATGATGCCACCGATTGCCGGGCCCAGGCAGGGCCCAGGACCCGCGAACTCAGTGCAGCGACACGATGGGCGTGGGCTGCCTCGGCGGGTCGCCCGCAGGCGGCGTCTGCTCGTCGGGCACCTCCGGTTCGCGGATGTCGGGCGGCAGCTGGGTCGGGGTTTCCGGCGGCACGACGGGCTGGCCGGGCGGCGGCGGGGGTGGCAC
>NZ_JBWKZH010000144.1:0-1630 GCF_059424305.1 Hydrogenophaga sp. GW456-12-10-14-TSB4
GCCCCCGGACGTCGCCACCCTGGGCGATCACGAGCGCCACGCCCGCCGCGCGCTGGACGACGCCACCTGGGCCTACCTGTTCGGCGCCGCGGCCGACGAGCTCACCTTCGCCCGCAACATCGATGCCTGGCGCGCACTGGAGCTGCTGCCCCGCGTGCTGCAGCCGCTGGCCGGCGGCCACACCCGCGTGGAACTGCTGGGGCGCACCCTGGCGCACCCGATCCTGGTGGCCCCCATGGCGTACCAGCGCCTGGCCCACCCCGACGGCGAACACGCCACCGCCCTGGCCTGCGCTGCGCTGGGGGCGGGCCTGGTGTTCAGCACCCAGGCCTCGGCACCGCTCGACGAGATCGCCGCCGCCTTCCTGCCCGAACCCGGGCGCGGCCCGCTGTGGTTCCAGCTCTACCTGCAAGCCGATCGCGGCTTCACCGCCGACCTGGTACGGCGCGCGGAGGCCGCCGGGTTCGAGGCGCTGGTGCTCACCGTGGACGCCCCGGTGCAGGGCGCCCGCGACAGCGAGCGGCGCAGCGGCTTTCGCCTGCCCGCCAATGTGAGCGCGGTCAACCTGGCCGGCCTGCGGCCGCCGCCACCGCGGGCCCTCGCCGCCGGCCAGAGCCCCCTGTTCGACGACCTGCTCACCCACGCCCCCGGCTGGGACGACGTGGCCTGGCTGCGCTCGATCACGCGCCTGCCGGTGCTGCTCAAGGGCATCCTGCATCCCGGCGATGCGCGGCAGGCCGTCGCCGCCGGCGCTTCCGGCCTGATCGTGTCCAACCACGGCGGGCGCACGCTCGACACGGCGGTCACCACCGCCAGCGCCCTGCCCCGCATCGCCCAGGCCGTGCAAGGCGATCTGCCCTTGCTGGTGGACGGCGGCATCCGCCGCGGCACCGACGTGCTCAAGGCCGTCGGCCTGGGCGCCAGCGCCGTGCTGGTGGGCCGCCCGGTGCTGCACGGCCTGGCCACCGCGGGCGCGACCGGGGTCGCCCATGTGCTGCGCCTGCTGCGCGACGAGCTGGAAATCGCGATGGCGCTCACCGGCTGCCGCACGCTGGCCGAGGCCTCCACCGTGCTGGCGCCGGCCTCGCGCTAAAAAAAGGAGCACTTTTTCGGCAGAATCATGAGAATGCGAAACATTCTCGTTTAGAATCGTTACCAGTTTCCCGCCATACAGCCGCGCCGTCGGCCCACGCGAAAGGACTTTCATGACCACCGGCCTCGCCGTCCTCGGCGCCAGTCTCATGCTCATGCTGATCGCTGCGTGGTGGATTTTTCGACACAGATAGTTCATAACGAGGGCTTCACTGCGGCCCCCACGTCACCCTTCTGCCGAGCCACGCTGCCACTTCACCATGCCGACCGCCAGTGCCACCATGGCGCCCCCCTTCTCCCCCACGCCTGACGCCCCGCCGCGTCGCCTGAACCGCCGCATCCTGGTGGTCGGTGCGGTGGTGGGTTTTCATGTGCTGGCCGTCTGGGCCTTGCAGAGCGGCCTGCTGCGCCGCGCTGTGGAGATGGTGATTCCGGTGCAGGTGCTGGCAGAGCTCATCGAGCCGCCCAAGCCCGAGATCGTTCCCCCTCCGCCGCCGCCCGCACCGGCCGTGCAACAGCCCAAGCCCCGGCCCAAGCC
>NZ_JBWKZH010000145.1:0-1607 GCF_059424305.1 Hydrogenophaga sp. GW456-12-10-14-TSB4
GGGGATGCGGACGAAAACTTGGACTACCAGGAGGTAGTTCATGTATTCGTACGAAGACAGGATGCGAGCAGTCCAGCTCTACATCAAGCTGGACAAGCGCATCAGGGCAACCATCCGCCAGCTGGGTTACCCAACCAAGAATGCCCTGAAGAGTTGGCACCGTGAATACGAACGACGTTCGGCTCTGCCTGTGGGCTATGCGGGCCGGCCTCCCAAGTACTCGCAGGAACAGAAGCAGGCGGCTATCGCGCACTACCTTGCGCATGGTCGCTGCATTGCTGCAACGATGAGGGCATTGGGCTACCCAGGCCGGGGAACATTGACCGCCTGGATTCGCCAGGCACTTCCCGAGAGCAGGATAGCCGCCGTTGGCAGTGTCGGCCGGCGCAGATACCCCGAGACGTTGAAACAGGCGGGCGTCATGGAGCTCTGCACGCGGCAGGAAGGTGCGCAAGCCGTGGCAGAAAGGCTGGGCGTATGCAGGCCGACGCTGTACAACTGGAAGAACCAGCTACTCGGCCGCGAGGCGCCTGCATCCATGAAACGCCAGAACCACTCACCACCATCACCTGAGCGAGCGGAGCTGGAGCGACAGCTCGAATCCCTGCAGCGCGACATCCGGCAACTGCAGCTTGAACGCGATCTCTTGAAGAAGGCCAATGAACTGCTAAAAAAAGGCCTGGGCGTCGATCTGCGTCTCCTGACCAACCGGGAGAAGACATTGCTGATTGACGCCCTCAAGGAGCTCTATGCCCTGCCAGAGCTCTTGGCTCAGTTGGATCTTGCGCGAAGCTCGTACTTCTACCATCGAGCCCGTGCGCAAGTGGCAGACAAATATCTTGACGCGCGTCGTGCCATCACCGGCATCTTCGAGTCGAACCACCGCTGCTACGGCTACCGCAGGCTGCATGCGTCGCTGCACAGGCAGCACGTCACCATCTCGGAGAAGGTGGTGCAACGGCTGATGAAGGAGGCGCGCCTGGTTGTTCCCAAACCCAAGCGGCGCAGGTACGCGTCCTACGCCGGTGAGATCAGTCCAGCGCCTGAGAACATCATCAACCGAGACTTCCAGGCCGCGGCGCCCAATGAGAAGTGGCTCACTGACATCACGGAGTTCCAGATCCCGGCTGGCAAGGTTTACCTGTCGCCCATCATCGATTGCTTCGACGGGATGGTGGTGAGCTGGACCATTGGAACCAGCCCAGATGCCGAACTCGTCAACACGATGCTGGATGCCGCCATTGAGACGGTGGCGGAAACCACCGAACGGCCTGTGGTTCACTCCGATCGTGGTGGCCACTATCGCTGGCCAGGTTGGCTGGCAAGAATGAGCGATGCGAACCTCACTCGCTCGATGTCTCGCAAAGCCTGTTCACCTGACAACGCGGCCTGCGAAGGCTTCTTCGGTCGGCTGAAGAACGAACTGTTCTACCCTCGGGACTGGAGAAGCACCACCGTTGTGCAATTCATTGAAGCTGTGGACTCCTACATCCGCTGGTACAACGAGAAACGGATCAAGATCTCACTGGGCTCTCTCAGCCCCATCGAATACCGAGAAAGTCTCGGGCTTACGTCATAAACCAGTCCAAGTATTTGTCCGCACCCCC
>NZ_JBWKZH010000146.1:0-1470 GCF_059424305.1 Hydrogenophaga sp. GW456-12-10-14-TSB4
CCACCACCACCAGCACCAGCGCCTCGTCCACCCCCGAAGGCGGCAGCAAGCTCACCGTCGGCCCCAACATCAAGCTCAAGGGCGTGGAGATCACCGACTGCGACACCCTCGTGGTGGAAGGCCTGGTCGAAGCGACGATGGACTCGCGCGTGATCCAGATCGCGGAACAAGGTGAATTCAAGGGTTCGGCCGAAATCGACATCGCCGAGATCCGCGGCGTGTTCGACGGCAACCTGACCGTGCGCCAGAAGCTCGTGATCTACGCCACCGGCAAGGTCACCGGCAAGATCCGTTATGGCAAGGTCGTGATCGAGGAAGGCGGCCAGCTCTCCGGCGACATCGAGTGCTCTGCCTCGTCCAGCGCCAAGTACCCGGCTTCGTCGTCGCAACGCTCCATGGCCCTGGCGGCCTGATCGCCCGCTAGCTCTGCGGCACGCGCCCGGGCAGGCCGGGCGTCGTTGCCCGCCCTCGGCGGCCCCGTTATGCTCGGGGGCATGTACGCCGAATTCTTCGGGTTGAAGCAGGACCCGTTCTCCATTGCGCCCGATCCGCGCTACCTCTTCATGAGCGAGCGCCACCGCGAGGCATTGGCGCACCTGCTCTACGGCATCCGGGGCGGCGGCGGTTTCGTCTTGCTCAGCGGCGAAATCGGTGCCGGCAAGACCACCATCTGCCGCTGCTTCCTGGAGCAGATTCCCGAGCAGTGCCGGGTGGCGTACATCTTCAACCCCAAGCTCACCGTCGGCGACCTGCTCAAGACCATCTGCAGCGAGTTCCGCATCGAGGTCAAGCACGAGGGCATCGGCCCGGCCACGATCAAGGACCACCTGGACCCGCTCAACGAGTACCTGCTGCAAAGCCACGCCCGGGGCGAGCGCAACGTGCTCATCATCGACGAGGCGCAGAACCTCACCCCCCACGTGCTGGAGCAGCTCAGGCTGCTGACCAACCTGGAAACCAACGAACGCAAGCTGCTGCAGATCATCCTGATCGGCCAGCCCGAGCTGCGCGAGGTGCTCGCGCGGCCCGAGCTGGAACAGCTGGCGCAGCGCGTGATCGCGCGCTTTCACCTCGGTGCGCTCAACGAAGCCGAAACCCGCCAGTACATCCAGCACCGCATGCAGGTGGCCGGCTTGCGCGGGCCGCTGCCCTTCTCCAGCCAGGCGATCCAGCGCATCCATGAGATCGCGCGCGGCGTGCCCCGGCGCGTGAACCTGCTGTGCGACCGCGCCCTGCTCGGCGCCTACGCCACCAACCAGGCCCGGGTGGAGCGAGCCGTGGTGGAAAAGGCCGCCGGCGAGGTGTTCGAGACCGAGACCCCCCTGACCCGCCCGCGCCGCGGGCAGGCCGCCGCGCCGCTGGCCGCCTGGGCTTCGCCCCTGGGCACACTGGGCCTCGGCCTGGTGGTGGGCGCCTTGGTGGCCGGCGCGCTGTTCTGGTTCTGGAGCCACAGCGCGCCCCGCCCCACGG
>NZ_JBWKZH010000147.1:0-1385 GCF_059424305.1 Hydrogenophaga sp. GW456-12-10-14-TSB4
CCCGCGATCACCCAGCCCATGCCATCAAAACCTGCCGAGGGGGCTTTCCACACAATGGACTCACCCGCGGCCGTCTGTCCCACCGCTGCGGTGTCCGCCGTGACCGCTGGCGCCACAGGCGCTCCTGCGGCGGAGAGGTCTCCAGACGGGAGGAATGCAAGGTCGGGCGTGCTGTAGAAGTCAGCCAGCGTGGCCACCTCGCCCTGCCCGTCCAACTCCAGCACCAGATCCAGGCCCTTGCGCTTGAGCACCAACCCCTTGGGCGCCTGGCCCGTGGAGGGGTCGACCACCGTCACCACAGAACCCGGCAGCAGCTTGAGGCGGCTCAACGATTCAAGCGTGTGGCTTTGCTGGCGGCCGTTGGCGCCCTTGACGATGGCCTGAAGAAGCGTTTTGGAGGTTGCGGTCATGGATGTTTTTGGGTAAGTCATTGAGAAATCTGGGCTGGCTCATGCCGCTTCAAGGCTTACGCACCAGGGATGGTCCCGAGACATCCCAACGAGAGAGCCAAGAGGCAAAAGAAAAGGTGATGGCCCAGTTGACCTGGGCGGATCGCCGTCGGAAGTCCGTGCTGGGTGGCATATTTGGAGTTGATATTACATTGATTTTTTACAAAACATCATAATCAACAAAAATAACAACAAAACGACTGAAGTGGCACCACTGCCGACCTCTCCCCGCGTGGTTTTCAAGGCGGCTCGTCCGGGGTGACCTGGCTGGCGTTGGTGTGGTTGGCGGCAGCACCATGGCGTGAGGCCCGCGCGCTCGGTGGCGCGGAGGCGTCAGCGAGTCCGTCCGGGCGAAGGAGAACCTGGCCATCCAGGATGGATCCCGGGGGCAATGGGGCATCGAGGAGTTCGCACCCCAGCCTTGGCGCAGCGGTTCAAACCGTGGCCAGCCCAGCCCCAGGGCCAATCCACGAACTTAAGCTGGTAAAATGCGTAAGTCTTTGATTTTGTTCTGAGGCTGGTATGATTTCTGCCTCAATGCTGTGATTTTGCACAGTCCATCCTGACCGATTTTTCCGATCATCTGCACAGCCCGGCCTTTGCCCAGATGGCCCGCAGCCCCGATCACCCCCGAAGCCTTCACCCGCGCGCGCAAGCTGCCTTTGCCCACGCTCCTGGGCGTCCTTCTGAGCTTTCGCGGCGCCAGCGTGCAAAGTGAACTCGACACCTTCTTTGCCAGCCTGGGCACCCACGGCGCTGGCGTTCTGGTCTCTGACCGCGCCCTGGCCAAGGCCCGCTCCAAGCTGCATGCGCCCGCCCTGTGGGCGCTCAATAATCGCTTGATCTCTGCTGTAGCGGCCCGGGGTCTGTTGAACCTGTTCAAGGGCCGCCGCCTGGTCTGTGCCGATGGCACGCTTCTGGCACCGGCCCAACGTG
>NZ_JBWKZH010000148.1:0-1379 GCF_059424305.1 Hydrogenophaga sp. GW456-12-10-14-TSB4
GTCCTCAAGGCCCGATCAGGGCGGGGCGTCGATGACGAATCGGTAGCGGATCTCCACGCGGCGATTGAGGGCCCGGCCGGCGGGGCTGTCGTTGGAATCGACGAAGCAGCAGCCACCTTGTGCCTCGACATGCACGCGCGAGGCGACGCCAGGGGCCAGGACCCGCAACTCGCGCAGCACGGCCTGCGCACGCGCCTCGGCCACCCAGTCGTTCGCCGCCGCCGGGCCTGTGCTGTCGGTTCGCCCGCGCAGGGAGATCTCTTGCGCCTTCGTCAGGCGCGGGGCGGCTTCACGCAGCGCAGCGCGTGCCGCTTCATTGAGGCGCGCGCTCGCAAATGGGAAATGCACGGACAGCTGCTGGTCCACGGGCGGGTCCAATGCTGGCGTGGGCATCGTCGGTGGTCTGCTCGTGGGATGGGCGCGCTCGATGCGTTCGTCATCCGCGCGCTGCGGCACGGCGGCCCTGGTGTCTTTCGCAGGAGCAGATGACGATACCGGCGATGGCCTGGTCCCCGAAGCTGTCGACAGCGTCTTCGGTGTGCGCTGCGGGCAGGCGGCGCCCCGGCACAGCTCGAATGCCGCATGCCTGCCGTGTCCGCGTTGCGCCAGCCGTGCCTGGTCGATGGTTGCGGGGGCGGGTGGCGGTACCGACGGCGGTGGAGGCGGCACAGCACAGGCCGCAACGGCCAGGCACGACACGACCGCGCCCGGCCATCCGGAAAACACGTGCTTCCCGCGCGTCATGGCGCTATCCTCACGTGCAGGGGTTGGTGCTGCGCGGCCGCAGCGGCGGCCGACCGTGATGGCCGAGCGGAACCCTGGGGTGCTGCCGATGGCAGATGCCGGTACACCTTCCAGGCATAGGTGGCGCGCGCCTGCGTGCACGCGTTGCCCTTGAGTTGGCTGCAGGCCGCGTTGTAGGCTCCCACCGCGTTCCAGCTCACGCCGTGGCGCGAGAAGCTGTCGGCCATCAGCCAGGCGCCGACCTGCAGGTTGATGCAGGCGTCGTACAGGTCGGCTTCGCGGATGCCGAAGCCGGCGAGCTTGGGCAGGTGCCGGCTGTTGATCTGCATCAGGCCGATGTCGTAGCTGCCGGTGCGCTTCTCGTGGGCCCGATTCACCGCCTTCGGGTTCAGGTTCGACTCGGTGCGGGCGACGGCGTAGAGCAGTTCCGGCGCGACGCCGTAGCGCTGGGCGGCCGTGTCCCAGCACGGTGCGGCCAGAACCGGTGCGGCCAGCATCACGGCCAGCAGGAAGACGACAACCAGGCACATCGAAGACCCCCGAGGGCGTTCAGGACCAACCCGCCACAGGACGAGCACAGGGCGGGCACGGGGTAGGGACCGGCGGGCCGGTCAAGGTCTGGGACGGGTGATGCG
>NZ_JBWKZH010000149.1:0-1347 GCF_059424305.1 Hydrogenophaga sp. GW456-12-10-14-TSB4
TGGACCAGATGACGCAGCAGAACGCGGCGCTGGTGGAAGAGAGCGCGGCGGCCGCCGAAAGCCTCAAGGACCAGGCCAAGCGCCTGAACCAGGTGGTGAGCGTGTTCCGCACCGGCGATGCCGACGCGCATGCTCTCGCTGCGCCGGTGCTGACCTCGGTGGTGCCCCCGGCCCTCGCCGTGGCGCCTGCCAAGGCCGTGGTCGCGACACCCGCCAAGGCGGTGGTGTCGGCACCCGCGGTGGCCAAGCCGACCAAGACGCCCGTGCCCAAGGCCGCTGCGCCCAAGGTCAGCCGGCCCGTTGACGCACCGGTGCCGCCGGTGGCCCGCCCGGCGCCCGCCGCCACTCCGGTGCCCGCTGCTTCCAGCGAAGGCGACTGGGAAAGCTTCTGATCGATTCAACCCACCCCAACGGACGCACTTCTTTCATGTCTTTTCAACAATTCAAGGTCGGCCATCGGCTGGGCCTGGGCTTCCTCAGCGTGCTGGTGCTGCTCCTGGCCGTCACCGCGCTGGGCTGGAGCGGCCTTCGCTCGACGCAGGCGGCCACCGAGCGGGTGATCCAGCTGGAGCACCTCGCCTCGGTCACGGAGGAGTGGGCGGCGAGCACGACGCTGAACATCAGCCGCGCGCTCGCTGTGGCCAAGTCCCGCGCCGATCCCGAGGTCGATGCCTACTTCAAGCCCCTGATCGCCCAGACGTCCACGCGCATCAGCGAACTGCAGCAGACGCTGGAGGCGGAAGTCACCAGCGCCGAGGGCAAGGCCCAGCTGGCCAAGATTTCGGCACTGCGCGGTGAGTACATCGCGGTGCGCAAGACCTTCTTCGACGCGCTCAAGACGGGCGACCTCGTGTCGGCCAACCAGATCCTGTCCAGCCAGGTGTTGCCGGCCGCCGACCGCTACAGCGGCGCCCAGGGCGAGATGCTTGCCGCGCAGCGAATCCTGGTGCAAGCCGCCATGACCGACTCCGCCCACACCGTGAGCCGCAACGTGATGTGGCTGGTGAGCCTGGCCGCGCTGGCGGTGGTGGTGGCCTCCCTGCTGGCCTGGCGCATCACGCGCTCGGTGACGGTGCCGGTGCACCAGGCCGTGGCCATTGCCTCGGCCGTGGCCGCGGGCAACCTGTCGGTGCCGGTACAGACCGACCGCAAGGACGAACTGGGCGATCTGCTCAACGCCCTGGGTGCGATGAAGACCTCGCTGGTCCAGACCGTGAGCCAGGTGCGCAGCGCGACGGACAGCATCAACACGGCGTCGGTGGAAATCGCGACGGGCAACCAGGACCTGAGCGCGCGCACGGAGCAGGCGGCGAGCAACCTGCAGGAGACGGCGGCGAGCATGGAGCA
>NZ_JBWKZH010000150.1:0-1297 GCF_059424305.1 Hydrogenophaga sp. GW456-12-10-14-TSB4
CAGACCCAGAAACCCCGCTCACACCAAGCCTCATCCTTCGCAGTCATACAAGCGGGCCGCTTAAGTTCGGTGGATTGCCCTGCGCCCTGGGCGTACCCGCGGGCGCCAAGTCCCTGGTTGGCTGACAGCAACTGGGCAGCGTTTTGTGTCGCGCCGCGCCTTCCCGAGCCACCCGGCGCGCTGGAATGGCGACGGAGCTGGCGCAGGGCACGGCCGCAGCCGGGCCTGGGGGCGTCAAGCCCCCAATCAGTTGCCCAGTTTTACGCCCAGGCGGGTGAAGCGGCTGTTCATGGCACCGATGTTGGTGGTGGCCATTTCGATGCTAGACAGGTTCACGACACCGGTCTGGGGGCCCAGGAACCAGGCACCGGTGTCCACCGTTGCGAGGATCTTGATGCTGGCGTCCAGCGCGGCGACGTTGATGGCCGAGTCGAAGACGTTCATGGCCTGCAGTTCGGCGACCTTGTTCGTCGCGTTGGTCGACGTGGCGCTGGTCAGGCCGGTCAGGCTCACGTCGCCAGCAACCCCGATGAGGTCGAGGACATTCGACGCGGCGAAGCTGGCCACGGCCCGGGACGACGTGGTCGCGTTGGCCTCGTCCGTGACCTTGCCCATCACGTCCACGCCGGCGCTGTTCATGGCGCCGATCACGGTGGTGCTCAGCTTGGCGCCGGCAATGGCGTAGGCGCTGGCGCTGGAGGTTGTGCCAATGGCTTCGGCCTTGGCCGTCACGTTGGACATCGCCGACGACAGGCTCACGTTGGTGCCCGAAATGTCGATGTTGCCTTTCAAGGCGGCCGTGTTCACCGCGCCACTCAGCACGCTGATGTCGGGAGTAGTGGTGACGGTCGTCGTCGCAGGCACATAACCTGGTTCACCCACAATACCCACTGCAGGAGTGGTCACGGTGGTGGTGCCGTTGCCAACGATCTTGCTCAGCAGCGCGCCCAGTTCATTTTCCAGCGGGGTAGCGACCACTTCAGCATGAGCAGCACCCACGCCCATCAGCGCGACGGCGGAGGCGATAGCCAGTTTCTTCATCAGCATGACGAGCCCTTTCGGTTTAAACATGCCCAGCATGCCCTGGGCCTGGGCCGTTCGGCTGCGCACCAGCAGGCTGAACACCACCCAAACCAACAGCAACCATTATTAAATGATATTTGTGTTTATAAGTCATTTTTATGATATCATTTAAGAACGACGCATGGCGGTGCTGCGCCCAATCCACCGAACTTAAGCGGCCCGCTTGTATGACTGCGAAGGATGAGGCTTGGTGTGAGCGGGGTTTCTGGGTCTG
>NZ_JBWKZH010000151.1:0-1273 GCF_059424305.1 Hydrogenophaga sp. GW456-12-10-14-TSB4
GCGTAGAGGCAGCGCCCGGCGCGCCAGTAATCGCGCGTGGCGCCCTCGGGCTCGTAGATCGGGCCGGGCGAGGCGTACACGCGGCTCATGGCCGGGCCGCGGCGCAGGGCGGAGAAGCCGCCGAAGGGGTCGCTGGCGCGCTGTGCCTTCTGGCGCTCAAGCAGCTCGGTCTTGCGCGTGACGGGCAACCGCGCCAGGGCCGCGCGGCTGTTCACCGCCGGGGCGTCCACGCCGCGCAGGATCTCGGCGAAGGCGGTGCTGTGCCGCTGGGCGTGCGCCACCTGGGTGGCCAGCTCGCTCATCTGCTCGCGCTCGCGCTGGTCGGGCGAGCGGGTTTCCAGGGCGTCGAAGAAGTCGTTCATGGAGAAGCGCCAGTGAAGGAGGGTGTCGGGTCAGGGTCCGTGAACGCTCAGGCCAGCCAGCGCTTGCGGCGCTTGTAGCTCTTCACATCTTTGAAGGACTTGCGCTCGCCCCCGCCCATGCCCAGGTAGAACTCCTTGACGTCCTCGTTGTTGCGCAGCTCGCTGGCCACGCCGTCCATCACGATGCGCCCGCTCTCCATGATGTAGCCGTAGTCGGCGTACTTCAGCGCCATGTTGGTGTTCTGCTCGGCCAGCAGGAAGGTGACCTTCTCCTTCTGGTTGAGGTCCTTGACGATCTCGAACACCTCTTCGACGATCTGCGGGGCCAGGCCCATGGAGGGCTCGTCGAGCAGCATCACGCTGGGGTTGGTCATGAGGGCGCGGCCGATGGCGCACATCTGCTGCTCGCCGCCCGAGGTGTAGGCAGCCTGGCTGGTGCGCCGGGTCTTCAGGCGCGGGAAGTAGTTGTAGACCTTCTCCAGGTTGGCCGCGATCTCGGCCTTGCTCTTGCGGGTGTAGGAGCCGGTCATGAGGTTCTCTTCGATGGTGAGGTGGGCGAAGCAGTGGCGCCCTTCCATCACCTGCACGACGCCGCGCTGCACGAGGTCGGCGGGCGAGAGGTTCTCGATGCGCTCGCCGCGCAGCTCGATGCTGCCTTTGGTGACTTCGCCGCGCTCGCCCTTGAGCAGGTTGGAGACGGCGCGCAGCGTGGTGGTCTTGCCCGCGCCGTTGCCGCCCAGGATGGCGGCGATCTGGCCTTCGGGCACCTGCAGCGAGACGCCCTTGAGCACCAGGATCACGTGGTTGTAGATGACCTCGATGCCGTTGACGTTGAGGACGGTGTTGGGTGTGCTCATGAGGATTCCGATTCCTTGGGGACCATTCGCAAGGCACGGCTCGCCGGCCTTGCG
>NZ_JBWKZH010000152.1:0-1219 GCF_059424305.1 Hydrogenophaga sp. GW456-12-10-14-TSB4
AGGCCCGCCTGGTGCAGCCCGCACGCCAGCTGTTCCACCAGCTGCGCCATGCCCGACCACGTCGTCGTCTGCCAGATTCCGTATTCCTTCTCGCGCATCGCCGCACCCTCCGGGTGGCTTTGCGCGTGGCCCAGCAAGAGCCGGGGGAACGTGTGTTGCATGCGTGTCTCCTGAGGCCGGCCCCATGGCGCCGGTGCCAGGAACACCCCGGGTGGGGCATTCCGTTCTGCTGCGCATGGTAGGCCTTCGTTTGACGTCATGTTGTCGGTTCGACGACAATCTGGGGTCAACCCTCCTAGGACTTTCCCTAGACCACGCGACCCCATGAGCACCTTGGCCCCCCGCCGTTCCGGCACCGTTCTGCGCGACCGCGCCCGCCCGCCCACGCAGGAGGAGCTGGCCGAAATTCCCTGGCTGAAAAGCCTCACGCCGAGCGAGCGCGAGCGCGCGGTGGATGCGCTGGTGGTCGGTGACGCCGAGGCCGGCGACCACATCTGCCGCTTCGGCCGACCGGTCACCTACTGGTTCGGTCTGGTGGACGGTCTGCTCAAGATGAGCAACGACGATTCGCAGGGCCCGGTGATCACTTTCACTGGCGTGGCGCCAGGGGGCTGGTTCGGCGAAGGCACGGTGCTCAAGCACGAGCAGTACCGCTACAACATCCTCGCGCTGCGCAAGAGCCGCGTGGCCGGCCTGCCGGTGGAGACCTTCGACTGGCTGCTGGACCACTCGCTCGGTTTCAACCGCTTCGTGATGCACCAGCTCAACGAGCGCCTGGGCCAGTTCATCGCGGCGCGCGAGATCGACCGGCTCAACAACCCCGACCTGCGCGTGGCGCGCAACCTGGCTTCGCTGTTCCACCCGCTGCTCTCGCCCAACGTGGGCGGCGTGCTGCGCATCACGCAGCAGGAGCTGGCCTACCTGGTGGGCCTCTCGCGCCAGCGCGTCAACGAGGCGCTCACGACCCTGGCGGCCAAGGGCTGGATCCGTGTGGATTACGGGGGCCTGCGCGTGCTCGATCTGGCGGCCTTGCGCTCCGGCACGCTGGATGAAGGATGATCCCCCTTATGACGACCGACAAACCCGCCGCCCGCACGCTCAAGCTGAAGCCGGGCGCTGCCAGCAAGACCCCCTCCGATCCCTACGCCCCGCGCCGCGCCCCGGTGCGCCCGCCCGGCCCGGCGCGCGCCAAGAGCGTGTCGGCCTCGGCGCCCAAGCC
>NZ_JBWKZH010000153.1:0-1201 GCF_059424305.1 Hydrogenophaga sp. GW456-12-10-14-TSB4
TGAAAAATGGCAAAAGAGAAATTTGAGCGGACCAAGCCGCACGTGAACGTGGGCACGATTGGTCACGTGGACCATGGCAAGACGACGCTGACGGCGGCGATCACGACGGTGCTGGCGGCCAAGTTCGGCGGCGCGGCCAAGGCCTACGACCAGATCGACGCGGCTCCGGAAGAGAAGGCGCGCGGCATCACGATCAACACCGCTCACGTGGAATACGAAACGGCCAACCGCCACTACGCCCACGTGGACTGCCCCGGCCACGCCGACTACGTCAAGAACATGATCACCGGTGCCGCCCAGATGGACGGCGCCATTCTGGTGTGCTCGGCCGCTGACGGCCCGATGCCCCAGACCCGCGAGCACATCCTGCTGGCCCGCCAGGTGGGCGTGCCTTACATCATCGTGTTCCTGAACAAGTGCGACATGGTCGACGACGCCGAGCTGCTCGAGCTGGTCGAAATGGAAGTGCGCGAGCTGCTGAGCAAGTACGACTTCCCCGGTGACGACACCCCCATCATCAAGGGCTCGGCCAAGCTGGCCCTCGAAGGCGACAAGGGCGACCTGGGCGAACAGGCCATCATGCGCCTGGCTGACGCGCTGGACACCTACATCCCCACGCCCGAGCGCGCGGTGGACGGTGCCTTCCTGATGCCCGTGGAAGACGTGTTCTCCATCTCGGGTCGCGGCACGGTGGTGACCGGTCGTATCGAGCGCGGTGTGGTCAAGGTCGGCGAGGAAATCGAGATCGTGGGTATCTCGACCACGCAGAAGACCACCTGCACGGGCGTGGAAATGTTCCGCAAGCTGCTGGACCAGGGCCAGGCTGGCGACAACGTCGGTATCCTGCTGCGCGGCACCAAGCGCGAAGACGTGCAGCGCGGCCAGGTGCTGTGCAAGCCCGGCTCGATCAAGCCGCACACGCACTTCACCGGTGAGGTGTACGTGCTGTCCAAGGACGAAGGTGGCCGTCACACGCCGTTCTTCAACAACTACCGTCCGCAGTTCTACTTCCGCACGACCGACGTGACCGGCTCGATCGAGCTGCCCGAAGGCAAGGAAATGGTGATGCCCGGTGACAACGTGTCGATCACGGTCAAGCTGATCGCCCCGATCGCCATGGAAGAAGGCCTGCGCTTCGCCATCCGCGAAGGTGGCCGCACCGTCGGCGCCGGCGTCGTCGCCAAGATCATCGCGTAAGGAG
>NZ_JBWKZH010000154.1:0-1181 GCF_059424305.1 Hydrogenophaga sp. GW456-12-10-14-TSB4
ACCTAAGGCTACGCTGAACAAGTAGCCGATTTGAGCGATCCGCTGCCCAATGGGTCGCTGACGCGGGGAAGCCTCGCGGTTTGACCGCGTTCCCCGGCCATACCGGCCGTGCTTGCGCACTTGGAGTGCGCAACGGGCGCACTCATGCCGCGAGGCGCTGCCGCGCCAGGTAGATGTTGGCCAGACCCAGCACCACGAACGAACGTGTGGCGTTCTTGGCAAGGCCTCGGTAGCGCACCTTGGCAAAGCCCCAGAGCCGCTTCACCACGGCAAAGACGTGTTCGACTCGGGCGCGGACCTTGGACTTGTTGTGATTCTTCGAGCGCTCGACCTCGTCGATCTCGCCATCCCTGCGCACGCGCTGGTTGGTGAAGTCCTTGGCCTGGGGCGCCTTCGATTCGATCAACGCCCTCTGGCTGGCGTAGGCGCTGTCGCCGTATACACGCTGCTCGTTCCCGTGCAACAGCTCGGGCAATGGATGTTTGTCATGCACGTTGGCTGCCGTGACCACAGCGCTGTGCGCCAGCCCAGTGCGGCTGTCCACGCCGATGTGCATCTTCATGCCGAAGTACCACTGCTGGCCTTTGCGGGTCTGGTGCATCTCCGGGTCGCGCTGTTTGTCGGCGTTCTTGGTCGAGCTGGGCGCGCCGATGATGGTGGCATCCACGATGGTGCCGGTGCCCACCTTCATGCCTCGGGCCTGCAGCACCTCCCCCACCTTGGCAAACAAGGCCTCGCCCAGCTTGTGCTTCTCCAGCAGGCGGCGAAACTTCAGCAGCGTGGTCCCGTCAGGCACACGTTCACGCCCCAGATCAATGCCTACAAAGCGGCGCAGCGCCGTGCTGTCGAGCAGAGCCTCCTCGCAGGCCTCATCAGCCAGGTTGAACCAGTGCTGCACGAAGTACATCCGCAGCATGCGTTCCAGTCCGATCGGTGGGCGCCCGTTGCCGGCCTTGGGGTAGTGCGGTTCGATGACCGAGCACAACTCCTGCCACGGCACGATCTGCTCCATCGTCGCCAGGAATGTGTCCCGCTTGGTGAGCTTGCGGTATTGCTCGTAGCCGTCGCCTTGATCGGCTGCCATCGCCAGGGTTTGCTGTTTCATCTTCACCTTCGTGTCTCTGGTGTCTCGATACATGCAAACCTCGCGCCACCTCTCAACTTGTTCAGCGTAGCCCTAA
>NZ_JBWKZH010000155.1:0-1091 GCF_059424305.1 Hydrogenophaga sp. GW456-12-10-14-TSB4
AAAAACTGGCTTGGCGCGCCTCACACCATGTTTCTTGGACGCTGGTCGCAGCGGCCAGTCTTCCTTGGAGGAGACACCGATGACCGCACAACACCTTGCACTGGATGAATACCTTGGCCAAGCCTTCAACCGCATTCCGATCGCGATGCTCGTCGTCGACAAGAACGGCGAGATCATCCGCACGAACGAGCTGGCCGAGACCAGCTTCGGCTACGCGAGTGACGAGCTGATTGGCCAGAAGGTCGAGGTGCTGCTGCCCTCGCGCTACCGCCACATGCATCCCGGCCACCGAGGCGATTTCCTGGCCAAGCCCAGCGCCCGGCCCATGGGCGCCGGCCGCGACCTCAGCGGCATGCGCAAGGACGGCAGAGAGTTCCCGGTGGAGATCGCCATCAACCCGGTGGAAACCGGCGAAGGGCCGATGATCCTGACGGTTATTCTGGATCTGAGCGAGCGCAAACAGAACGAAAAGCGCATCCAGGACGCGTTGCAGCAGAAAGACCTCCTGCTCAAGGAAGTGCACCACCGCGTCAAGAACAACTTGCAGGTGATCCACAGCCTGCTGGACCTGCAAGCCCTCAAGATCAGCAACGCCGACATGGTCGATCTGCTGCGCGACAGCCAGAACCGCATCCGGTCCATGTCGCTGATCCACCAGACGCTCTACCAGTCGCAGGACTTCGCCCAGGTCGACTTCCAGCTGCTCCTGGGCGAGCTGCTGCCGCGGCTGACCGAGTCGTACGGCTTGAGTTCGCGCCAGGTGCGCATCGGCATCCAGGCGTTGGACGTGAAGCTGCCGATCAACGAAGCCATTCCTTGCGGCCTGATCGTCAACGAGCTGGTCAGCAACGCGCTCAAGCACGGCTTCCCTGAAGATCGCCGCGGCACGGTGATGGTGGAAATCAGCCAGGACACGGAACAGGTGGTCAAGCTCTCCATCAGCGACGACGGCCAGGGCATCCCGCTCGACATGGACCTGAGCAAATCCGAATCGCTCGGCCTGCAGCTGGTCAACCTGCTCACCCGGCAGTTGCATGGGCAACTCGACGTGCAGCGCAGGGACCCCACCCGATTCACCCTGCGCTTTCGCC
>NZ_JBWKZH010000156.1:0-993 GCF_059424305.1 Hydrogenophaga sp. GW456-12-10-14-TSB4
GTCACGACCGCCACCGGCGGCTCGGCGGCAGGGGGGGCGGCGGACACCGGGGCCGGGGCGTTGGGTGTGCCGGGCTGACCCAGCCACCACCACAGGCCGGCGGCGATCAGCAGGGCCACGGCGGCGGCGGTCACGGCGAGGCCGGTCCGGTTGCGTCGGCGCACCGGCCGGGCCTTGCGGCTGGGGGGCGGCACGATCTGGCTGTTGAGGCCCGGTATGTGACCGCGCTCGCGCTCGGCATCGGCGCGTTGAAGGGCATCGAGGATGTAGGACATCTTGGAGGGCCCTCAGGAGCCTGGGCGCGAGAGCCGAGGCTCGTCCACGCCGCTGGCCAGGTTGACCTGCATGAAGGTGATGGGGCCGGCCAGGCCGGCGGCCTCGATGCCGTTGGCGCGCTGGAAGGCCTGGATGCGGGCGACGAGCGGGTCGGCCGAGGCCGGCACCTTGCCCGTGGCCTGCAGGTCGGCAATGCGCTTGCCCAGCCAGTCGGCGGCGGGGCCGGTGCGGCCGTCGACCAGCCGGGTGGTCTGGCCCGGCGGCGTGCGCCACAGGGTGGCGAAGTCGCCGCGCCAGAGGTCGGTCAGTGCGCTGAGCGGCATGCGCCAGCGCTGGCTGCCGGCCTGCAGCATGGCGCTGTCACCGGTGAGCGCGGTGACCAGGACCTGGCCCGAACCGCCCGTCTGCCGCAGGGTGATGATGCCGGGCCGGTCGAGCTGGCGCAGGCCGGCGAGGGTCATGCGGTCGGTGCGGTAGCACTGCAGCTGAACCTGCTGCGCGGCGGCGCAGGGGTCGCCCGAAGCCAGCGGCTGGCCCCAGAGCGGGCCCAGCTCGCGCCAGGCCTCGGTTTCGTTCTTGAGCAGGGCCGCGGCCTCCGGTGGGCCGGGCAGGGGCTCGGGTCGGTTGGCGGCCGGCGCCGGGGCGTCGGCCGGTGTCGTCGGTGCGACGGGCGCCGCAACCGGGGTCGCCGGGGCCGTCTCGGCCACGGTGGGGGCC
>NZ_JBWKZH010000157.1:0-975 GCF_059424305.1 Hydrogenophaga sp. GW456-12-10-14-TSB4
CAATCCACCGAACTTAAGCGGCCCGCTTGTATGACTGCGAAGGATGAGGCTTGGTGTGAGCGGGGTTTCTGGGTCTGGATCGGCCGGGGATGTGTCGTGTCCAGCAGCGCGAGAGCGTGATCACCCAGGCATGAATGCCTTGAGCGATACCACCGGCCACCAGCAGCATTGAGTCGATGCAGCGCGAGAACAGCTTGGCTGCTGCCGCACGGTTGACCTGTCGTCTCACGCTACCCGGCGCTGTGTCCGGCTCACCCGATGCCATGGGAATCGCCCGATTGAGCAGCGCGGCCAGATTGTCCGCCAGCACCTTGGTGGCCACATCCACCAGCAAGGCATGCTGGCTCAGCCCACTGACACTCTCCAGGCACCAGTCGGTGCTTCAGGCGTTTGAACGCCTCCTCGATGCGCCAGCGCCCATGGTAGAGATCGGCCAACTCCGCCACCGAGGCCACATCCTCAGCCGGGGACGTGAGCAGCACCCGGGTGCGCCCGCTGGAACTGACATGACGAACCAGACGGGCGCGCAGGCACGCTGCTCCATCAAGCTCCCAGGTGCTGGCCTGCTGCGCATCGCTGGGCGAGAGCCAGCTCCAACATTCGCTTTGGCCACTGCGCAGGAAGCGGCGCGCAGCACCCCAGCCCTGGGTGCTGTCGCAACGGATGACGAAGTCGATGCCGCGCTGGGTCAGCACCTGCACCAGCCAGGAGGCTGGGAACCCCCGGTCCAGGATCAACACATCGCCCCGGCGCAGCCGATCGAGCTGGTCAAAGAGCATCTGGCGCTCGCCTTCGGCCTCGGTACTCACGGCCACGTGCAGCATCAGATCGTTGCCCGGCAGGTACAGGCCCAGGGCGCGCTGAGCAGCGGTGGCCAAAGAGCGGGTGCGCAGACAGGCACGTTGGGCCGGTGCCAGAAGCGTGCCATCGGCACAGACCAGGCGGCGGCCCTTGAACAGGTTCAACAGACCCCGG
>NZ_JBWKZH010000158.1:0-857 GCF_059424305.1 Hydrogenophaga sp. GW456-12-10-14-TSB4
CACCGGCGGCGTGGGCTTGGGCACGTCGGGCACATGGGCGTGAACCGGGGTCATCGGGAACTCCTGCAGCGGGTTGGAAAAGGTCCCTTTGCCCCGGCAAGGCGTGTGCCCGTCGGGCCGCTTCCGTGCCGCCCGCGCCGCTGAACAACCGCACAAGCCTTGCCAGAATGGGCTCCCCGCCTACAATACCCCCCATGGCATCCCGGTCCACCCTCACTTCCAGCCTGCACGCGCGCCTGCCCCTGATGGCAGGTTCGGCCGTGGCCGGTCGCAAGCTGATGGGCACGGCGGGACTGCGCCAGCCGGCCGCACATTCCTAAGCCCGGCGATACCCCCTCCCTCCTTTTTGCGCAAACCATCTATCGCCGGGCCCCAGCCCAGCGCGATCGTGGCCGCTGCACACCCGCAGCACGGCCGCACCAGATGGAGTGCTCC
The DNA here is from genome assembly GCF_059424305.1 of Hydrogenophaga sp. GW456-12-10-14-TSB4. NCBI lineage: Bacteria > Pseudomonadati > Pseudomonadota > Betaproteobacteria > Burkholderiales > Comamonadaceae > Hydrogenophaga > Hydrogenophaga sp. GW456-12-10-14-TSB4. The sequence continues at coordinate 436 of NZ_JBWKZH010000158.1, forward strand.
ATGCACAAGACCTTGACCGGTGAACGGCTGCTCACCGAACTCGACTTCACGCGCCTGAACAACCTGCGTGGCGGGAAGATGCCGTCGGAACTGACCGACGCGCTGGACACGCTGGACCTCGTGCCCTCGCGCGAGGTGCCGGCCAATGTCGTCACGATGTACTCGCAGGTCATCCTGGAAGACGTCGCGACGGGCAAGCGCCAGAAGCTCACGCTGTGCTACCCCGCCGACGCCGAGCCGCACCTGGGCTTCATCTCCGTGCTCTCGCCGGTCGGCGCCAGCCTGCTGGGCCAGCGCGCGGGTGCCATCGCCCGCTGGCGCACGCCCAACGGCGACGCCTGCGAGGCGGAAATCGTCGAGCTGCTGTTCCAGCCCGAAGCCAGCGGCGACTACACCACGTAGTCCCCCGCGCTCCCGCCGCG
>NZ_JBWKZH010000159.1:0-680 GCF_059424305.1 Hydrogenophaga sp. GW456-12-10-14-TSB4
ATCGGCGACGGCACCCCCGAGGAAGTCCGACGCAACGAGGAGGTCATCAGCGCCTACCTCGGCACGAGTCACTGAACCGCCACCGAACGAGAACCAAACCATGGCATTCTTTCTGGAAGCCCTCCTGGGTGGCCTGATGGCCGGCATGCTCTATTCGCTCGTGGCCCTGGGCTTCGTGCTGATCTTCAAGGCCTCGGGCGTCTTCAACTTCGCGCAGGGCGCGATGGTGCTGTTCGCCGCCCTTGCCATGGCCCGCCTCTCGGAATGGATCCCCCTCTGGCTGGGCATCGAGAGCCGGGTGCTGGCCAATGTGCTGGCCTTCGTGCTGTCGGCATTGCTGATGGGCGTCGTGGCCTGGCTCGTGGAGCGGCTGGTGCTGCGCCACCTGGTCAACCAGGAGGCCGTGACCCTGCTGATGGCCACCCTGGGCATCACCTACTTTCTCGACGGCCTGGGCCAGACGATCTTTGGCTCGAACATCTACCCCATCAACGTGGGCATGCCCAAGGACCCGCTGGTGCTGTTCGAGAGCACGTTCGACGGCGGTGTCCTGCTCAACCTGGAGGACGTCTACGCGGCCTGCGTGGCTGCCCTGCTGGTCGCGGTTCTTTCGCTTTTCTTCCAGAAGACGGCCACCGGCCGCGCGCTGCGCGCGGGGGGCCCCGCCCCCCCCGCCCCGC
>NZ_JBWKZH010000160.1:0-667 GCF_059424305.1 Hydrogenophaga sp. GW456-12-10-14-TSB4
GTCACGGCGGGGGCTGCCGGTGCGGGCGCGGGCGCAGGGGCCGCTGCGGCAGGCGCTGCTGGTGCAGGCGCGGCAGCGGGAGCTGCCGGTGCCGGCGCAGGGGCACTGCCTCCACCCAGCTTGGACAGCTCTTCGATGTTGCGCGAGAGCTCGGCCACGCGCGACGAGGCCTCCTTGGCCTGGCGTTCCTTGGCGATCTTCTCTTCGTTGGCGGCCGTCTGGCCAGGCGCACCTTCCTTGGACAGCGTCAGCTTGTCGGCGGCGGGGGCGGCGGGCTTGGCTTCCTTGACCTCGGTCTGGACCTTGCCGGCGGCCTGGCGGTCGGCGGCGGCGACGCCCGCTTCGGGGGCGCTGCCTGCCAGGCGGCGGCGGAATTCGTTGAAATCGCGGCTCTGGGCCGTGATGGTCTGGCGCGCTTCGCCCGGTGCGATCGCGCCGGCTTCGGCGGCCGTGGGCAGGTCGAGCACCACGCCGGCTTTCATGCGGTTGACGTTGCCCGAGATGAAGGCGTTGGGGTTCTGCCGCAGCATGGCCACGAGCATCTGGTCCAGGGACACGTCCGCAGGCTTGTTGGCGGCAGCGATGCCGCCGGCGGTGTCACCCGCCTGCACGCGAACCTGGCCACCACCCGAGTTGGCGGGTGCAGGGGCGGGTGCCGGTGCCGGGC
>NZ_JBWKZH010000161.1:0-662 GCF_059424305.1 Hydrogenophaga sp. GW456-12-10-14-TSB4
CCTGCTCACCCGGCAGTTGCATGGGCAACTCGACGTGCAGCGCAGGGACCCCACCCGATTCACCCTGCGCTTTCGCCTGGGCGATAAATCATGAACGCTTCCGCCCACATCCTTGTCGTCGAAGACGAAGGCATCGTCGCATTCAACCTGCAGCAACGACTCGCCCAAATGGGCTACCACGTGCCCGACGTGGCGGTCTCCGGAAACGAGACGTTCGAGCTTCTTTCGCAATCCTGCCCCGACCTGATCCTGATGGATATCCACATCGAAGGCGCCATGGACGGCATTGATGTGGCCGCGCGCATCCTTGAAACGAACCCGGTGCCAGTGATCTACCTTACCGCGTATGCCGAAGACTCCACGCTGGAGCGCGCGCGCCAGACGAGGCCCTACGGCTACCTGATCAAGCCGTTCTCCGAGCGCGAGCTGCACGCCACCATCCAGATGGCGCTGGAGCGCCATGCGGTGGAGAAGGCCCTGGCCGAAAACCAGCGACTGCTGCTGCAGGCGCTCGACGCCGCCAGCATGGGCACGATGGAGCTGAACACCGCCACCGGCGACCTGCGGCTCTCGCCGCGCTCGGCAAGCCTGATGGGCAAACCGGTTGATCGCGCGCTCACGCTCAGCGAATTCCTGTCCGCCGTGGACGAGGCCCACAGGCC
>NZ_JBWKZH010000162.1:0-619 GCF_059424305.1 Hydrogenophaga sp. GW456-12-10-14-TSB4
GGCGGGGAGGGTTGGCAAATCATACTAATTTTGCGAATGCAGCAAAGCCAATTCTGAAATGGACGGCAACGGAGCGACTGCCTACGATGCCTTCCATGACACACCCGAAGACCCTCGACGAACTCAACACCTGCTCTGCGCAAGCCTTTGGTGTCGCGCTGGCCGACATCTGGGAACACGCGCCGTGGGTCGCCGCGGGCGTCGTGCATCAACGGCCTTTCGCCAGCGTTGCCGCGCTGCACCAGGCCATGGTGGCGGTGGTCGCGGCACTGGACGATGCGGCGCGCACGGCCTTCTACGCCGGTCACCCGGAGCTGGCCGGCGCGGATGCCCGCCGCGGCAGCATGACGGCAGAGTCGGTGGCCGAACAAGGCACGCTGTCCCTGGCCAGCCTGTCCGATGCCGAAGCCCAGCGCTGGGACGCGCTGAACCAGGCCTACCGCGCGCGCTTTGGCTTCCCCTTCATTCTGTGCATCCGTCGGCACACGCGCGATTCGGCGCTGCGTGCCTTTGAACAGCGCCTGCAGCACGACCGCGCGACCGAACTGGCCGCCGCGCTCGACGAGATCGCCGCCATCACGCGGCTGCGCCTGGAGTCCCGCATCGTGTCCCCCACCCC
>NZ_JBWKZH010000163.1:0-518 GCF_059424305.1 Hydrogenophaga sp. GW456-12-10-14-TSB4
GCGGGCTTTCGCGCCGGCGAGCTGGTGCACAACGCCTTCAGCTACCACATGACCCCGGGCGCCTTCATCCTGGAGTCCGGCGCCCACGCCGTGGGCTGCTCGGTCTTCCCCGCCGGCACCGGCCAGACCGAACAGCAGCTGCAGGCCATCACCGAGCTCAAGCCCGAGGCCTACACCGGCACGCCCAGCTTCCTGCGCATCCTGGTGGAGAAGGCCCAGGCCGATGGCGTGGACATCGGCAGCCTGCGCAAGGCCGTGGTGGGCGGCGAGGCGCTGCCGCCCAGCCTGCGCGACTGGTTCGCCGAGCGCGGCGTGGCGGTCTACCAGAGCTACGCCACCGCCGACCTGGGCCTGGTGGCCTACGAGACGAGCGCGCGCGAGGGCCTGGTGATCGACGAGGGGGTGATCGTGGAGATCGTGCGCCCGGGCACCGGCGAGCCCGTGCCCGAGGGCGAGGTGGGCGAGCTGGTGGTCACCACCCTGAACCCGGCCTACCCGCTGATCCGCTTCGGCACGGG